>NZ_JBLZFX010000064.1:0-34135 GCF_050753345.1 Alkalinema pantanalense CENA528
TCTCAATGCCATGGTCAAGCAGGGAACCTTCTGGAACCCTGCGGCCATAGCTAATCCAGGGCAAGTTCTGCCCCAACCTACTTGACTTTCAAGATAATCGCTAGCCCCCCTTAATAAGGGGGGAATTTAGTCAAAATAGTTCAAAATCCCCTTAATAATGGGAATTTAGGGGGATCGGACATCTGGTCGATCGCGTAGATCTGATCCCCCCCTAGCCTCCCTCATTAAGGGGGGAATTTAGTCAAAATAGTTCAAAGTCCCCCTTAATAAGGGGGATTTAGGGGGATCTAGCCTTCTAGCATGATCTCCCTAGCCGCAACCCGCACGACGGTGGGTTCTCCCCGTTTGCGGACGGTTTGACTCCAGTCGTGGGCGCTGATGAAGTTGAGAACGTGCAAAATGCCAATCGCAGCATCAACGGCATCGGCATCACCGCTCAGTTGTAGCTTGATTTTTTTGGTATAGCGTGTCATCGGGGTTCCTCAAATGTGAAGTTAATGGACGAGGAAAACCCCAAAAAGCTAGCCGCCCCGATTTCTGACATGGCGAAACAGGGCGGCTGGGGGTGCTAAAATGCAATCCAGGTCACCATGCTGCCTCGGACAGCTTGGGGGCTTAGCGATCGTTTTGAGGCGGGAATCTCATTGCGATCGCGCTAGTTTTTCGGGCTTATCAGCAGCAGGGTTTGAATCTCCGATTGCTGCTTAACTATAGCAATGTAGCGGCGATCGTTCTTCCCGTCAACCGTACAAGGGTGGGGAATTTGTAGCGCGATCGGGCAGTCGTTGATTCGGTATTACAACCAATTCCCGACCAACACATAGGCTGCCCAAAAACCAATGTGACTATAGTTGGGATAATTTTTTAGTAGGCTGACTTGGGCACGGCGCAGCGCTTCTGCCTTGCTAACTTGGGTCTTGGCTAACTCATGATAAAAAGCGCCCATGAGGAGGGCTGTGGAATGGTCATCAATATGCCAAAGGGAAGCCACAGTACTACGCGCCCCAGCTTTTGCCGCCACGCCTGCCAGTCCTAGGGTTGCCCGATCGTCCCCTTCCGCCGTTTGGCAAGCGCTCAGCACCAGCAGTTCGATCGCGGCTGATTGGGATTGGTTGCGATCGCGCAGGAGAGCATCGAATTGGGTGACATTAATGGGGCCATCGGCAGCCAGGATAAACGTGTTTTTAGCCTGGGAACTAAACTGACCATGGGTTGCAAGGTGAACGATATTGAATTTAGTGGAACGAACCTGGGCTTCTAATGCCTGACTCGTAAAGGCTTGATCCAACAGTTGTTGCGTAGCAATTCCGGCTTTTGTAATTTGGGCAAATTCAGTTTTGATTTCAGGCAAGGGTGGAAATTGTTGTCGAAAGGGTTGGGGTGGTTGCACCAAGCCTGCGGCTAAAACGTTGAATTGCTCAGGCTTCAGGCTTTTTGGAGGGAAGAGTTGGAGTCCAAGATTCAAGGCAACCGCATATTTTTCAACAAGATACTGTTTTCCGTCGTAAAGTCCCGCCATGGGAATTCTGCGTAAAGCACCATCCAACACAAAAACTAAGGTATCGATCTGACTCCGTTGTAAATCAGATTCGATCGGTTGAATCAGCCAGCGATAAACCTGATGGGACAGTTTTTGAATCGTAGACGTTGCATCTAGCTCTGTCAGATTTTGTTGGAGTTGTTGTAGCGTCTGTTCAACTTCGGATTTTGTCACCGCGATCGTATGGTGATGCAGCGGTTGATTTGGGAGTTTAACAATCACCTCCAATTGATTGGGGAGGAGGATGGGGTAGAGAATGGCAACCTGAGAACGATCGAGATCGACGACTTGATCCAATAAAACAGTTTGATGGTCTAAACAGGCTTCTCTAAAAAAGTTATCCAGTTCAGCAAGCTGCAAAGCTTCGATCCGCTGTCTCGCTTGATCTAAATAAGGTTCAGATTCTTTGTCAGAGGACGATTGCAACAATAATTCAACGGATTCACGATAGACGGGTTCAACACTATCTCGAAAGGAAAATTGTACATCCCGATCGACCGCCACTAAATCTTTGCGCAGCATTTTCAATTCGTTGAGAGCCGCATCATAGGCTGCGATCGCGGGTTTTGTAGCGCCCTGCTGCTTCAGCAGTCGTCCCAGTTGCCAATGCCAGCGATAGGCGATATCTGGGGCGTTTGATGCCTGCGCTAACTGGAGAGCTTGTTGGGTAGCGGTTTGAGCCACGTTCCACTGCCCCTGCTGTTCGTATAAATGTCCCAAGTTGCCCAACCCGTAGGATTCTGCTCGATCGTTGCCGAGGCGATGGGCCTGCTGGATTGCGGTGGTGAGCCGGTCGATCGCCGCTTGTTGGAGCATCTGGGGTGCAGCCGTTTGCTCGGCTAGCTTGATCAACGATCGGGCGTAATAAATCTGAGCATAGCAACTAGACTGGCTGGCTGGAAGGCTGACCAATTGACTTTGCAGATCGGGTATCAAATTCTGGGCCGCAGAAAATTGGCGCTGATCCACGAACAGGCTGAATCTATTAATTTGCGCTTGAATCTGGTCGATCGGTGCAGTTGCGAAACGGGCTGCCTGTTGATAGAACTCACTGGCGGTGGGTAGATCTTGCTGCGCCCTTGCCGCATTTCCCAAGCCCATGTAAAGCGCACTGATTTCAGCCTCGATCATTGGCTGGGAATTAACGGGAGTTGATTGCAATCCCTGCGCGATCGTCAATCCCTGCTGCAAGACCTCGCGGGATTGCTCAAGATTACCCATCAGGCGCAGGGTATTTCCCAGCGATCGCAGGGCGGTGACTTGCGTGAGTGACGGGGGCTGACGTTCTAGCTGCGATCGGGCTTCTGTCAGGAGCGTCAAGGCCCGTCGATAGTAACCTAGGGTGCGTAGTGCATGGGCTTGGTGAATGCGGCTTTGCACCTGGCCCTGAACCTCTCCAAGTTGCTGATAGATCGATTCAACCTGCTGCCAAATCGCGATCGCGGATTCTGCCTGCCCTGCATCTAATTGTAGTGTTCCATAAATATCTAATATCTGTACCAGAATTGGTAAATTTTGAGTTTTCAGAGCAAGCGTTTGAACCTTTTTAATTACGTTGCTAGAAATATTTTGATCCGTTGTCACTCCTAATAACGTTAAGCTTTCGGTTATTGCCTGATTTGCGTTGTTCCACTGGCCCATCTGCTGGTAAACCAAGGCAAGATTACTCAACCCGATCGCAGTGCGCAAGGCATCACCCTGGGTTTTGTAATACTGCACTGCTTGCCGCAAAACCGCGATCGCGTCGGTCAACTTTCCTGCGTCATACAATGCTTTTCCCTGCACCATCCAAGCAGCCCCCGTAGCCCCTGTAGACGATGGAGGCGTGGTAGGGGGGGCTGCGATCGCGATGGTAAAACTTGCGGCTAAGGTAAAAAGCAATAAGCCTGTGACGAAGCTGGATGAGGCGATCGATCGAGTCAGCAATTTAGCCAGCGATCGTAAGATAGACCGGAGGGAATAGCGCAACATCGGCGGAGACTCCCGAATATCAAGGTTGAACCCGATGCCCAGCCTAACTGAATAGCCTACAATTTTCAACCCTAGAGAGTTGAAGGGGCTTAATCCTAGATGGCTAAGGGCGTGAATAGGCTCAAATTTCCAGCCCTAGGAACAGGTAACCCGATCGAGGTGTAAACCCGTCTATTTTAGAACTTTCGTAATTTCTGTGGACGAAGAATGACTATGAAGGACATGCACGATCATCGGCTTCTCCAGTTTGATCCCTTGCAAATCAAGTTTGATCCCTTGCAAAGTATGTTGGTTGAATCGATGCGCGAGGGCATTCTGCTCATTTCTGACACCCTAGAACCGACCTATCTCAACCGGAAGGCGAAGGAACTCAATCGGCGACTGTGGAATGGCCGTTCATCCTTCACGCCCCTCCCCCCCATTTTGTCGAATATTTCCCGTCGATTGTTTCAGGAGGGAAGTTCGACGGATGAGCCTTTTATTCTGGATTACCCAGTCAATGAAGAACTCACCATTCGGATTCGAGCTTGTCTATTGACCGATCGACGGATGCCAGGTGTGCATGGTGAACCCTGCGATCGTTCCTATGTTTTGGTTTTTCTGGAAGACCGCAACGATCGTTTAGCAGAAGATTTGAAGATCGAAAAACAGCAGTACGACTTAACGGAGCGTGAAACGGAGGTTTTACGTCTATTACGCCATGCCTATTCCTATCAAAATATTGCTGAAACTTTGCATATTAGCTTAAATACTGTCAAGTTTCATGTAAAAAATATTCATTCTAAGAAACGCTGTGGATTAGATCTTGCCGTTTAGAGTCAACAAAAATCACTCCACTAGAGTAATAAAAATTAGATGCAACAATTCCAAAGAATCAAAACTACTCGAATGTGTGGGCAATACTGAATTGCTATCAGCTAAAACAGAAGTAAGGAAATAATTAATCACCAATTACTTCCTTAAGCTCACATAACTTTTGGAGGATTACTCATGTCTCAGGAAAACATTATTCGTGCTTGGAAAGATGCAGATTTTCGCAACAGCTTGAACCGTGATGCGAAGACTGTATTGCCAGATAATCCAGCAGGATTGATTCAGTTGAATGATACAGATTTAGGTGCGATTGGTGCTGGAATGGCTACAGACACTTGGTGCCCAATCGAGTTGAGACTCATATCTGAATGTACATGTCAACTGAAGTAGTTCTTTGATGCATGAGGTGGTGATTAAACCAGGAATGGTAGCTTCATCACCTTATGCATTCCCGCTTTATTACTGCTTGCAACATTCACCTAGAGGTAATCATGTCTCAAGAAAATGTGATTCGTTTTTGGAAAGATGAATTCTTTCGAGATGGTTTTAATAATAGTCAGCTAACTGAACTGCCTACAAATCCAGCAGGATTGATTCAGTTGGCTGATGCAGATTTAGAGGCCGTTGTGGGTGGTTTTAATAGTTGTCTTGCAGGCTCCCACCAGCCAGTTTGTCAGGATCGGTGTGGCACCTAAATATACCGTTGTTCCACCTATTCGGTACGTAGAAAAAGCTGGTACGGATTCTCTGAAAGGCTGATGACTGAAGATTCCGTACCATTCCTCACAAGTCTTGTACCAAGTAATTTGATCATCGATCGTGCCAACTCAAAAGTCCCCCCATAAAACCTATGAATTATCCTGATTTGGCCTCTCCTGACTGGTATCAAGCCATCAGCTTATCTGAACGAGTTGCATTATTGAAAGCGCCACAACATAAAATCCTAAATGTTAATCGAAAAACCAATGCTAAGCGATACATCGATCCCAATCGGGCACAACGTTATTACGATCGCTGGAAAACCCAATCCCCCTTCGATCGAGCGTCCTACTTTGCCCAACGATTGGCAACAGAAGGCATTAGCGAAGCAGAATTTTTGCAGATTCTAGGTGAACCAGCCGCAGTCCTGTACGATCGACAGACTGAGCCGCCTACTTGGTTAACTGAATTAGCCCAAGCCTTTGTACAGCCATTGGCAGCAACACCGCTGACCTTTCCCGAAGTCTTGAAAGATGTCAAAACCTTGGGATTTTTAGAATTGATTGAACCATTGATTCGTCAAGGTCGCGATCGCCTCCACCAAGGCATTCAAACCCTCATCCAAGCCAATTCTGACTTACCGTTTAATCCAGATACGATCGAACACTTGCTTTGGAGCTACCTGCCGGGATTATTGCTAAAGCTAGCCAATCGCACATTAGTATTAGAACTCAATGTGGCCCGTTTACAGGGATTATTACAGGGAGAAAACCCTGAAGAAAGATTTCAAAGTTTTACTCAACGGTTGCGCCAACGTGATGTTGCTTTGAGTATTTTGCAAGAATATCCTGTATTAGCCAGACAATTAATCCTGTGTATTGAACATTGGGTCACGGTGAATTTGGAATTTCTCCAACGCCTTTGTGCTGATTGGCAGATGATTCGATCGCAATTTACTCCCCACAGCGATCCAGGATTGCTCACAGAACTCACTGGTGGCGCGGGAGATAGCCATCGGGGTGGTCGCAGTGTGATGATTGCTAAATTTAGTTCTGGCTTTCAGATTGTTTATAAACCCCGATCGCTCTCCCTCGATCGACATTTTCAGGAACTTCTACAATGGATCAATCAACGGGGTGATCATCCTCCCTTTAAATTATTGAATCTCTGCGATCGAGGGAGCTATGGATGGGTAGAGTACATCACTGCTCAACCTTGTAGCACAAAAGCCGAAATTCAACGATTTTACCAACGTCAAGGCGGTTATTTGGCAATTCTCTATGCTTTGGAAGCTGTTGATTTTCACCACGAAAATTTAATTGCCGCTGGAGAACAGCCCGTCTTGCTTGATCTAGAAGCTCTCTTCCATCCCCATATTGATGAACTAGGCCCTAAACAAGCCGATCAACTAGCCGATCGAACACTGTACAACTCTGTCTATGCGATCGGATTACTTCCCCACCGAATTTGGTCAAATTCTCAGGCAGAAGGCATTGATATTAGTGGTTTGGGGTCTGCTGCGGGGCAACTCACCCCCCATGAAGTGATTCATTGGGAGGGCGTCGGTACCGATGAAATGCGGCTGACTCGCAAGCGTATTGAACTGTCGGAGGAACAGAACCGTCCTACCCTGAATGGTCAACCAGTCAATGTGTTGCACTATGCTGACGCCATCACCACTGGATTCACTCAGATTTACCAATTACTATGCCAATATCGCCAGGAACTGTTGGCCGAGTCTAGTCCTCTGCAACAGTTTGCAGACGATACTATTCGCGTGATTGTGCGTGCAACTCGCACCTATGGCTTATTGCTGATGGAAAGTTCCCATCCCGATGTCCTTCGTAATGCCTTAGATCGCGATCGCTTGCTGGATCGTCTTTGGCTCGCAGTAGAACACAGCCCTTACTTAGCAAAGCTGATTTCCTTTGAGCAAGCAGATTTGCGCAATGGCGATATCCCCATGTTTACGACGCGCCCCAATTCTAGAGATCTTTGGACTAGTGCTGGGGCAAGAATTCCAGATTTTTTGGAGCGAACTAGTTTAGCGTCTGTGCAGGATCGTCTGCGGCAACTGAGTCAATCTGATTTAGCTCGACAACTCTGGATTATTCGTGCTTCATTAACTTCACTATCTCTAGGTGCAGAATCTCTAGGTACAGAATCTCCGGATGTGGAATCTCTGGGTGTGGAATCTCTGGATTCGCCACCTCGGAAGAACAATTCTATTCAACCATTAACACTGTCCGACCGATCCCCCGACCGTCAGCTCATTCGCGATCGTAGTCTAACTGCCGCCTGTGCCATTGGCGATCGCCTAGCAACGTTAGCACTGCGGGGTGCAGAGGATGCCGCTTGGATTGGCTTAACCTGGGTGAATGAGCGTCATTGGTCTGTGGTGCCCTTGGGGCTAGATTTGTACGATGGATTGCCAGGAGTCCTGCTTTTTCTAGCTTATCTAGGAGCAATGACCAATGAGCAGCGCTATACAGATCTCGCTCAGGCAACGTTAACCACCATGCTACGCAAAGTTGAACAACATCGTTCGCGAATACAGCAAATTGGTGGATTTAGTGGATGGGGTGGCATTATTTACACATTGACGCATTTAGGACAACTGTGGCACAAATCTGAATTAATCGCCGAAGCAGAGGCCATTGTCCAATGCATTCCAGATTGTATTCATCAAGATGAATTATTTGACGTGTTGGGAGGTGCGGCTGGCTGTATTGGGAGTTTACGATCGCTCCACTCTTGTGCGCCCTCAGATGCCACGCTCGATGTTGCGATGCAATGTGGTGAACATCTCCTCAAATCAGCCCAACCCCAACTGCATGGAATTGGCTGGCCCAGCAGCAGCAAAACCACACAACCCTTAACAGGCTTTTCCCACGGAACCGCAGGGATCGCTTGGGCGTTGCTAGAATTGTCCGCACTCACAGGAGAAACCCGATTTCGGACAGCGGCCCAAGGCGCGATCGCCTATGAACGTCATCTTTTCTCCCCGGAGCAGCAGAATTGGCCCGATCTACGAGAGTTTGCTAACTCAGTGCAGACGGGGCGGAACGATCGCATGAATTTTATGACTGCTTGGTGCCATGGTGCTCCTGGAATTGGGCTGGGACGGGTTCAATGTTTACCCTATCTCCAGGATGCGCAGATGGTTGCGGAAATTGAGGCTGCGATCGCCACGACACTGACCCAGGGCTTCGGGGGCAATCACTCCCTATGCCATGGCAGCTTGGGCAATCTGGATTTGCTATTGCAGGCACGGGACTGTTTGCAGAACAAACAGTTGCAGCCTCAGATCGATCGCCTTGCTGAGCAGATTCTAGGCAGCATACAACAGCAGGGCTGGCAATGCGGTATTCCTCTGGGTGTGGAATCTCCTGGCCTAATGACAGGGTTGGCAGGCATTGGCTATGGGTTGCTGCGTCTAGTAGACCCCAATCAAGTGCCCTCAATCTTGGTGCTAGAACCACCAAAGCCTACCGCCATAAACCTTCTGTCTACACCGTCAATCGCACCCACGATCGCACCTTTGCAAAGGAGCCGATGACGATGCAATTCCCCAAAGCACCTCGATCGACTGATCCAATGCCAACAGTCTCGCGTTCCATCTTTCGGGAAGAGGCGGTTCGCCGTTATGTTGCTGGACAAGAGTCCACTGTGTTACCCCGACTGGTTTCGCCGCGCACCTTTGCCTACCTCTGGATGCTGTTAGGGGTGCTGGGGATGAGCAGCACGATCGCTTGGCTCACTAAAATTCCGGCCTATCTAAATCATGAGCACTTTCAAACCTCTCCGCAAACGGACCTTTCGCAACCGTGCCCTCCAAAATCGCCCCCTTCAAAATCAAACCTTCCCAAAGAGTAAGGTACTGCTAACGGGGTTAACCATGGTGCTTCGCCAACTAAAAGGAAGAATTCACCGATTTCAGCAACGAGTTCAGCAACGAGTTCCTGTGCGGCTTCAGTTGAATGCTACGGAATGTGGTGCAGCCTGTCTGGCGATGATTCTCAGCTACTATGGCAGACAAACTCAGGTCAGTGAGTGCCGGGAGTTTATCGGAGTGGGTCGCGATGGGGTAACAGCAGAAGCGATCGCTCAAGCCGCACGGCACTATGGACTGCGTGTCAAAGCCTATTCAGTGCAGGAACTACAGGATTTTCGGCATGTGCCTTTGCCCGCGATCGCCCATTGGAACTTTAAGCATTTTGTTGTTGTAGAGCGCTGGACTCCCCGACAGATTACCATTGTCGATCCGGATAGTGGTCGCTGTCGGTTAACGCCTGTGGACTTTGCAGCGGCGTTTACTGGGGTAGTCCTCACCTTGGAGCCAGGGACGCAGTTCACCTCACAAGCACCTCATCTCTCCCTGCGCTGGCAAGACTATTTAGGTCATTACTTGCGCCAAACGCCAGGGCTGTGGATACAGATCTTAGCCACCTCACTCCTGTTACAGGGACTGGGGCTAGTGTTACCCGTTTTGACACAGCTACTCATCGATCGAGTATTACCGCTTCATCTGACTCACATCATGCCCATTTTAGCGATCGGGATGGTGATTGTGTTGTTCATGCAATTGATTACGAGCTATTTGCGTGGAGCATTATTAATTTATCTACAGGCTCGCATTGACCTGCGGATGATGTTAGTTTTTTTCGAGCATCTCTTAACCCTTCCCTTTCGTTTTTTTGAACAGCGGACTACGGGCGATTTGCTAATGCGTCTCGGTAGCAATGCCGTGATCCGTGAAACTTTGACGAGTCAAACCCTATCCATGGTTCTTGATAGCCTGTTTGTTCTCGGATATTTACTGGTGCTGCTGCTACAGTCGCCGCTGTTTGGGGGCATTGTATTGCTGCTAGGGTTGTTACAAGTTGGGGTCATTTGGGGAACCACACGATCGATGCATGACCTGACCCAGCGGGATTTGTGGGCGCAGGCTGACTCCCAGGGCTATCTGGTGGAAGTTTTGAGTGGCATTCAAACGCTAAAAGCTTGTGGTGCAGAAGATCGGGCCTTTGATCATTGGTCTACGCTATTTTATAAGCAACTCAATGTTGCTCTCCAGCGTAATCATTTAGCAACAATCGTGGATACAGTCATGCTCTGTTTGCGCACCATGTCGCCCTTAATTTTATTGTGGTTAGGGACTCAGGCGGTATTCAGTGGCACGATGAGTTTAGGAATGATGCTCGCGTTGAATGCGATCGCGGCTGCCTTTTTAATGCCATTATCCTCCCTTGTATCTAATGCTCAACGGTTGCAACTAGTGGGGGCGCACCTCGATCGGTTACGGGATGTTTGGATGGCTCTGCCGGAGCAGAAACCCCAAGAAGGAGAACTTGCACCTCCCCTGACTGGACAGATGGAATTACAACAGGTTAGTTTTCGCTATAGTCCTCAAGCTCCTCTGGTACTGCACCAGATTTCTATGACAATTCAACCGAGGCAGACGATCGCGTTGGTGGGACGTTCTGGGTCAGGAAAAAGTACCCTTGCTAAGTTGCTCCTTGGGTTATACGTACCGACCAGTGGAGCGATTCTCTACGATGGCATTGCCCTCACCGATTTGAATTGGCGTAGTTTGCGTCGCCAGTTTGGAGTGGTGCTTCAGGAGCCCTTTTTATTTAGTGGATCAATTCGCCACAATATTGCTGTGAACCATCCGGATCTCTCCTTAGCGCAGGTGCAGAAGGCTGCGCAATTAGCCCTGCTCCATGATGAGATTATGCAATTGCCCATGGGCTATGACACCCCAGTTGCAGAGGGCGGGACAGGTTTGTCAGGGGGACAGCGTCAACGGCTCGCGATCGCCCGTGCCATTGCCCACCAGCCTGCCATTCTTTTATTAGATGAAGCGACTAGTCATCTAGATGGTGTGACTGAAAGTTGGGTAGAGCGCAACTTAAGCCAGTTAGCCTGTACGCGCATTGTCATTGCCCATCGACTCAGCACCATCCGCAATGCTGATTTAATTTTGGTGGTTGACCAAGGCACGATCGTAGAACAGGGAACCCATGACCAGCTTTTGGCCCAGCAAGGATATTACACCGCCCTTGTTCAAAGTTCAGCACTGCATCATTCAACGGCAGCTCATTCGATAGATGATGGTATTTCTCCTATCTGAATACGCTGAAATTTCTAGCCCTATTAGATATCAGGTGACGGAATATCCGGCTTACCTCAGTCGTACCAAAGATTTCCAGTGGTTTTGGCATATGTGGTAGAACGCTGGAAAGAGTATTGAATAGACAATAGCGGCCCGACTAAACCCAATCGCATTGAACCCAATCGCATTGAACCCAATCCATCTTGTTGTAAGAGGTTAATTATGAACTCTAAATCGAAGCCTAGCAAAAAAAATAATTTTTTCCCCCCGATCGAAACGCTAGGAGATGCCCAAGCGGTAGCCCATCAAGGAACTTGGGCAGCTTGCTTTGTCACAGGAATGACCACGATCGTCGCCCTCGCCTCTATGTTTAAAATTTTACCCGCAGGAATTCCGATCAATGCTTGGTCATTAATTGATGCGGCTTTATTTGCCATCATTGCCTTGGGGATTTATCGGATGTCCCGGATTGCAGCGGTGGCTGGATTGATTGTGTATTGCATCGAGCGAGTGTATATGCAGGTTGCATTAGGACCCAAGATGGGAGCCGGGATTATTGTTACAATTCTCCTCATTTGTGCATTTATCAACGCGATACGAGGCACCTTTGCCTACCATCGTTTGAAGCAATCGTAATAGCGATGGCCAGCTACGATCGATCGTAATTGATATGTTGATTTATGTGATGACTTGTGTTGTAGTTTGTGTGTTTGGTAGGCTGTGGGTAATCACCGCGCCTACCCATACAATATCGGCTAAACTATGGTCAATCTAAAGCAGTGGCGACAGCATCTTTCCAGACGACAACCGCTTCCCCGTGACGTTAGACTGCTCAGTGGATGCCTGCTGCTGGCTCCGATAGTGTTGCCTGGGTCAAGTTGGGCGCAGATTGCGGGGGATGGGACGCTGGGAACGCAGGTCAACGGTTCTCCGATCGCGCCCTGTACAGGGAATTGCACCATTACGAGTGGGACTCTTCGAGGGGAGAATTTATTTCACAGTTTTCGCGAATTTTCTTTGCCGAATCGTGATTTAGCAGGTTTTGTTACCACTCCAGCCATTCGCAATGTGATTGTTCGAGTCACGGGGCTGGGGGACTCATTTATTTCCAACATTAACGGTACGATCGCCACCAGCAATCCAGCCAATGTTTTCCTACTCAATCCCAACGGCATCATTTTTGGCCCTCGAGCTGCGGTGAACATTGGTGGTTCATTTTTAGCGACGACGGGCGATCGTCTGCAATTTTCCGATGGAACGGTTTTGCGCACCAACGACCCATCACCGTTGCTGACCCTCAGTGTCCCGATCGGCATACAAATGGGACAGGCTCCGGGAGACATTCGCTCCAGGATGCGAATTAGTTCAGCCGTCAATAGTCGATTTACAGATTTTGCACTGATTGGTGGCAATATAACGCTGGAGAGTTCGTTGATTTTTGCGCCGGGGCATCAGATCCAATTAGCCAGCATCGGGCCAGGAGGGACTGTAGATCTCGGTCTGAATCGCGATCGTCTGAATATTACTCTACCCATTAATACAGTTCAGCAGAATATTACATTAAACAATGAATCCGTTATAAATGTAGCCGCCAGTCAGGGTGGGGGCGGAATTCAACTGACTGGGCGCAATATTGTTTTAAATAAAAGTTTCCTAATTTCGGGAATCCTCAGAGGAAATGATAATGCAGCTGATAACCAAGCAGGAAACATTACAGTCAATGCCCAAGAAAACCTGCAACTGAATCAAGGCTCCGCGATCGCCAATGAAGTAGCTAGGGGCGCGATCGGGCAAGGGGGCGAAATTGTAATTACCGCGACTAACGTTCAAGCCTTAGAGGGTTCTAACATTGCAACTAGAACTGCGGGTGGGGGCAATGCTGGGAAAGTACAGGTTACGGCGAATATAATCAACCTCAGCGGTATCTCAAGCAATGATATTGGAAGTGGAATTGGTAGCCTAACACTAGACTCAACCGGAAACGCACGCGGAGGAGATATTATTGTCACAACCCATTTATTGACTCTTACTCAAGGATCAACCGTTCTTTCTAGCACCTTTGGAAATGGGATCGCTGGCAATGTGCAGGTAACTGCGAAGACAATTATCCTCGATGGCAGCAGCCCCAAGAACCAATCGCCCACGGGGATTGCCAGCCAAGTGGCGGCTAATGTCAGAGGGCAGGGGGGAAATATCACGGTGCAGACAGATTCCCTGACTGCGACCAATGGGGCTAACATTTCCGCCAGTACCTTTGGCATTGGCAATGCGGGAAATGTAACAGTTAAGGCAAATACGATTGTTCTAGAGGGCACGACTCCGAGTGGAAGCGCCAGTAGCGGAATTTTTAGTGCAGTGAATGAGACGGGAATAGGTGAGGGTGGGGATATCATCGTGCAGACGGGAACACTGCGGATGAACCGAGGGGCCACCGTATCTGCCAAAACATTTGGCATTGGTAATGCGGGAAATGTTGACATTATTGCCGATCGAATCAGCGTAGAGGGGGTGACTCCCGACGGACAATTTGCGACGTCCATTACCAGTGAGGTAGGTCGCACGGGCAAAGGTCAGGGGGGCAATGTCACGATCGCCGCTGATGGGTTGACGATCACCCAGGGGGGTACGGTGGCAGCCAGTACCTTTGGCCAAGGGCCAGCGGGGAATGTGCGGGTCAAAGCCTCCACGATCGTGCTGGATAGTACTTCTCCTGATTTCGCGGGCGGCGGCATTGTCAGTGTGGTGGCTCCCGGCGCGATCGGTCGAGGGGGGACGATCGGGCTGGAGACGGGTTCATTGACAGTCACCAACGGCGCAACGGTCAGTACGGGGACAGCGGGGGTGGGCGATGCAGGAAAAATTGAGATTACGGCAGAGACGATCGATCTCAATGGAACAACTGCCAATGGACAGAGCAGTGGGATTGCTAGCCAAGTGGCGCGTATAGGTCAGGGACAAGGGGGAGATATCCGGATTCAGACCAAATCTCTCAACGTCACGAATGGGGCGGGAATCAGTACCAGTAATTTAAGTCGTGGACAAGCGGGGAATTTAGAGATTACAGCCGATACAATTCGACTGATCAATGACAGTGAGATTAGCGCAGGAAGTGTTTCGGGCAATGGTGCAAATATTGTTCTCAATGCCCATAATTTGTTGCTATTACGGGAAAAAAGCAACATCTTGACCAGTGCAGGAACCATTCAAGCAGGGGGAAATGGGGGCAATATCACGATCGCTACACCGTTTATTCTGGGGGTATTGGGGGAAAATAGCGACATCCGGGCGAATGCCTTTACGGGAAACGGGGGCAATATTACAATTACGACCAATGCGATCTACGGTTTGCAATTTCAATCCCAACTCACCCCGTTTAGTGACATTACCGCCAGTTCTCAATTTGGTCTGAACGGTACGGTGACTCTTAATACCCTCAACATCGACCCCAACCGAGGACTCGTCGCCCTACCCACGAACTTAGCCGATCCTGCCAACAAGATTTCCCAGGACTGCCAACCCAGTCAGCAAGCCTCCAGCAGTTCATTTGTCGTGAGTGGGCGGGGTGGTCTGCCCCTCAGCCCCGAGGAACCCCTGGAAAACGCCGTAGGCATGGCCCAATGGGTGCCCTTACCCGAGGAATCAACCGATCGTCAATCCGCAACCCCCGATCGCGTTGTGCTCCCCGTTCTGGCCAATCCTGTTCCGATCGTGCAGGCTCAGGGCTGGCGGCGAGAACCCGATGGTACCGTTAAGCTAGTGTCTGCGCCGATGGGGCATGCGGTTTGGCTGAACGGCATGGCTGGGGCTTGTTCCGCAAGGCTGCGGTGAGCAGGATCGGATACGGAAAAGCATGACAACATGGGGATTCGTAAAGAAATCTCTAGTAACTCTAGGAAAAGCAGCCTAGGGCAGTTTAAAATCAGGCTTTCTAGCAATGTTTAGTTAACTTGTTTTTCTATGAATCCTTTTTTCTATCAGCCCTATTTTCTATGCCTCCATTTAATTAAAATTAGAGCATCCCCCTGACAATCCAATTTTCAATAATTTTGTGATTCTCCATTTTTTGTAAAGCATTTCCTTAGACGATCCCTATGCATCTTCGCCAGGAACTGATTGCGTTATTTTCAACCTTTGTCCAGTTTGAAGACGATCGCTTTTCCACTTGGGCAACGGATGCGCGCTTGCGCCGTAGTATGCAGAGTATGCAGCAGTCCCTGGAGGCTAGCCAAAGGCGTGAAGCCTGCCACTCAGAAGCGGGGTGGGCGCTCTACTGGCATCAACGCTGGTTGCAGGGCAACGCCCCCACGCCAGCCCCTTTACCCCTAGGCCATCTCACCGCTTACTTGCAGGAATCCTGCTACTGGGCCGCGAGCCAAACCCTGCGGAAAGTTGCCAATGCGTCTGGGGTGCAGTATGGTCTGTCCGACTATTTCCAAATTGCCATTGCCAAGGTACAGACCGTTTTGAAACAATTTAATCCCGATCGGGGGACTAGCCTAAAAAACTTTGGGCATCTTGCCTTTTCTAGTCTGCTGCGGGATTACTTACGACAACGGCAGGAGGTGGCATTGTGTACTAATTTGGGATTGCTGCGAAGAACGAGTAAAAAGCGCTTCCTAGAAGCCTTGGAGCGGGTGGGACTCTCCGCACAGGAAATTGCCCAGTATCACCTTGCTTGGCTGTGTTTTAATGTGCTCTACGGGCAAGCCTTATCCAGCCCGTCCCAATCCAGCCCGTCCCAATCCAGCCCAGCCCAGTCAGGAATTCAGCAATTCACCACCCTAGATCCCCACCTCGCCATTGCCATCACCCAACTCTACAACCGGGAACGGCATAACCCGCTTGATCTGCCGATCGATCGATCGGCCCCGGAATGCCAACCGGAAACCCTGGAACGCTGGCTCAACCAATGTGCTAACTGGGTTCGTAGCTACCTCTATCCCCCGGTGGAATCCTTGAATCGTCCGCTTTTGGGAGAGGAAACGGGGACTGATTTTCAGGACAGTTTAGCCGATCCCCAAGATGAGTCCGCGCTGGCTGTGCTGATTGCCCAGGAAGACCTTCAGGAACGCCAACACCAACGGGAACACCTACACCAGGCGATCGCGGCTCGTTTAGCCATCCTAGACCCACAATCCCAAGACATCCTACGGCTCTATTACCAACAGGGGCTCACCCAAAAGCAAATGATGCAGCAACTGCAAATGAGTCAGGCCACGGTGTCTCGACGGTTAACCAAAGCTAGAGAAACGCTATTGCTCAAACTGGTGGAATGGAGCCAGGAACAGTTGAATATTTCTCCCACACCGAACCTAATAAAAGACATGAGTGCTGCTTTAGAAGAATGGCTGGGCGTTTACTACGGTAGACCCAATCCTGTCTCTAGCAGTCCCACTGCGGGTAAGGAGAGAGTGTCATGATTGAGTTTGCCGATCCTAAGGAATGGTGGCTGGAACTTGCGCCCGGTTGGTGTGCGGAAGTAGCGCACCAAAGTCAGCTAGGGGCCGATCGAAGTTGCACGCCCAATAGCCAACATCGTGCCTATTTAAATGGCCTTTGTTTACAGCGAACGGTGGCTTGGTTACGGGAGGAGCAGCCCGAGGTCAGTCCTGGGCTGCCCGAGGCCGATTGGCCTGCGCTCTGGGAGTTTGTCAATGGATCGGCGGTGACGATCGGGGCGACGCGGGTGATTTTGCTGCCCAGCGAGGCGATCGATGCGAGTGAGTTAGAGGTGCCCCAGGAATGGGTGGACATTCCCAGTTGGGCAGGGGATTACTATCTTGCGGTGCAGGTGCAACCGGAGCAGGGCTGGCTGCGGGTTTGGGGCTATGCAACCCATAAAGAGTTGAAGTCGATCGCCACCTATGATCCCCGCGATCGAACCTATTCCCTCCCAGCGGAACGGTTGACTCAGGATTTAAACGTCCTGTGGCTGACGGTGCAACTCTGTCCCACGGCGCAAACCCGTACTGAGGTAGCTGCACTGCCTGAACTGTCTCCAACGCAACTAGAAACGCTGATTATCAATTTAGGAAATCCAGACATTGCCTTTCCTCGACTTGCTGTGCCGTTTACCAGTTGGGGGCCACTCTTGCAATCACTAACAACACAACAACAGCTATTTCAGCAACGTTTACAACAACATCTGCAACAAGGGTCACAAATTGCTTTCCAGAATAATTTACCAGCACAATCACAAGTAACTCAGGAATCACAGCAATCACTACAAATCTCTTCACAGCAAACTAGCCCCGTCATACATTTGCGGGATTGGGGACAAGGCCAATTTTCGGATCTGTGGCAGGCGATCGATGCGGTTCTGGTTCCGCAACAGTGGGCCACAGCCTGGAGGAGCGATCCCGCGCAATCCTCTGGGGCCATCAGTCGCGTCAAAGTGCTGGAGTTGGGCCATGCCCCCGGCGAGGCTGCGATCGCCCTCGTGCTGAGCCTCTCACCCTTAGATACAGCCCTCACGGCCATTGAACTTCAGATCTGTCCCACGGGAGATCATGCGTGCCTACCGGAGGCGGTTCAGGTTAGATTACTAGATGGTACGGGGCGCGAAATTGGGCAGGCTCGGGCCACGGTGACGGAAACGATTCAGTTGCAATTTACAGCGGAGGCGGGCGAACAATTTCAAGTGGAGGTGATTGCTGGCGAACAGTGCCAAGTCGAGCGGTTTGAGGTGTAGAACGGATAGGGTAAAGCAGTCATGGCAAAGCGGGTGGTTCTACGATTAGAGGGAAACCTGGAGCAAGGATTCCAAGCCACCCTGGAGGTTGGAGACCTCAATCGGCTACCGGAGGTGGAAGCCAGCGGCTCTCTCCCAGCGGCCATGGCATTGCTGGATAGCTTAGAGCATTGGCGATCGATCTACCGTCAAGGAGCCTATCCAACGCGCATTACCTTGCAGCAAATTACGGTACGCATGGGGCGTCTAAATCCCTTGGAGGACTGTCGGCGGGCGGCTCAGGCGCTGCAAACCCAGATGCAACAATGGTTGGCCTCTCCCACTTTCCACCCGATCGATCGACAGTTGCGCGAATCCTTAAACCTTCACGACTCGGTGCAAGTGTTATTGCGATCGACCGATCGGCGATTGCATTGGCTACCCTGGCATCTCTGGGACTTTTTTGAGCGGTATTCCCAGGCGGAACTGGCGATCAGTGCGATGCCGGGACGTGTTGAAGCTTCCCCCGCTTCGGCTCCGGCTCCGGTTAACATTCTGACGCTGTTGGGCGATCGGCGGGGCTTGGATACCACTGCGGAACAGCAATTTTTGCACGATCTGCCCGATACCGCAGTCACCTGCCTCGTGGAACCCTCGCGGCAACAGATTACGGAATCTCTGTGGAGCCAGCCCTGGGATATCCTCTTTTTTGCAGGGCATAGCCAAACGGAGAATGATCAAGGGCGCATTTACCTCAATCCCCAGGAAAGCCTAACGATCGAAGAATTAAAGTACGGATTACGCAGCGCGATCGCCAATGGTTTGCAACTGGCGATTTTTAATTCCTGTGATGGGTTGGGATTGGCCTACGAGTTGGATGCCTTGCATCTGCCGCAATTGATCGTCCTGCGCGAACCCGTCCCCGATACCGTGGCCCAGGAGTTTGTGAAATTCTTTCTGACGGCGTTTTCCCAGGGCAAATCATTATATCTAGCGGTACGGGAGGCACGGGAACGGCTCCAGGGCTTGGAAGGGCAGTATCCCTGTGCCAGTTGGCTGCCGATGATTTATCAAAACCCCACGGCGGTTTCCCTCACCTGGCAGGCATTACAGCAAACTCCCCGGCAATCCCTAGCAGATTTACCGCAGCATTCTCTCAGTCTATCTCCCATAGATCGTCGATCGTGGCTTCAGTGGCCGAACCGTCAGTCCCAAATTTTAGCAGGCTGGCGTTTCTGCTTAGCCCCTTTAATCGTTGCTGCAACCATTCTCGGAGTTCGGCAATTGGGATGGCTACAACCATTGGAGATTGCGGCCTTGGATCAGTTGATTCAACTGCATACCAATCAATCTCCCGATCCGCGTTTACTCGTCATTCTGATTACCGATGAAGACGTGCAGGCGCAGGCCCCCCGCGATCGACGCGGTTCCCTGTCCGATGCCACCCTCGCACAACTGTTGCAACGGCTGAATACCTATCAACCGAGAGTCGTGGGTTTAGATCTCTATCGAGATTTTGCTGTCAGTCCTCAATATTCCGCCTTAGCGAAACAATTGCGGCAGACCGATCGCTGGGTGGGGGTGTGCAAGGTGGGAGAGGCAGAACAGCAGGAAAGTGGAGTCGCGCCGCCGCCGGAACTTCCCGCTGACCAGATTGGGTTTAGCGATTTGGTGTTGGATGCCGATCAAGTGGTGCGCCGCCATTTGTTGAGTATGACGCCTACACCGTCTTCCCGCTGTGTGGCTCCCTATGCCCTCAGCGTGCAACTCGCCCTGCGCTATTTGGATACCCAAGGTATTTCCCTCAGCTTTCCCAATCCTGAGACTTGGCAGTTAGGCTCCCTGAAATTCCATCCCATCAAAGGGCCGATCGGGGGCTATCAAAATCTCGACGATCGCGGTTATCAAATTCTGTTGAACTACCGTGCAGCCCGATCGCCCCAGGGCGGCATTCGTCAGGTGACGCTGGGGCAAGTCCTACGGGGGGAAGTGAACCCAGCGGCAATTCGCGATCGGATTGTCTTGATTGGCACAATCGCGGAAGGCACCCATGATTATTGGCTCACGCCCTATCGCAATCCGCGAGGAGAGCAACAGTCTTTGCCGGGGGTGGTGTTGCAGGCGCAGATGACCAGTCAACTGGTGAGTGCGGCGTTGGACGGGCGACCGTTAATTTGGGCTTGGCCGCTGTGGTTAGAATGTCTGTGGATTGTGAGTGGGGTGTTGTGGGGCGGAACTTTGGCGAGGTTCATTCGTCAGCCGACTTTTCTGGGTTTGGCATTGGTGGCGACGATCGCGCTGTTGCTGGGCAGTTGTTGGATATTATTTCTGCAACTGGGTGCATGGGTTCCCCTCGTACCGGAGGTATTGGGAGTGATAATGGGCGGAATGGGCGTGCGATCGGTGGAAGGAAGTACGAGACAAACTTTGACCCCGCGAACCCAGCAGCCATGAAACCAGGAGGAGGGTATCCCAATGACCAGACAGCCCCCAGCAATGCATCGCCCCCGCAGCCTACAGCGCGTCATGATTCCCCGCGCGATCGGTCTGCTGCCGTTATGCGCTCTATTAGGGACGGGGGCAGTGCAGGCGCAGTCCCTTGGGGGGACTCTCCAGGCTGTGCCGCTGGGACAAACGATCGCCTTTACGCCGCCACCGCCGCCGCCCGATCGGGATTCTCCAGGCCGTCGGGGAGGCGGAGCCGGACGATGGGAACATCCTCCAGTCTCTAATCCTGGCCCCAGTCCGATCAATGTCTTTACACCGCCACCACCCCCGCCCGATCGGGATGCGCCGGGAAACCGAGGTGGGGGAGCAGGCCGAGGCTGTGGTGTAGGCAGTCAAACGCTGATGGCGCTGGTACCGGAATATCATCAAGCTCTGCCTGCTGAGGGAGAAATTACGAAGGTCTGGGGCACGACGATCGCAGAACGGCCTACGTTGTGGTTTTATGTGCCCTATGCTGCTGCGGATGTGGTATCGCTGGAGTTTGTGTTGCAGGATCAGTCTAGTCCGGCTCAGGATATCTACCGCTCTGCGGTGGTTCCGCCTGTCTCTCCGGGTATTATCAGCATTCGTTTGCCGGATCAGGTGCCGGGGCTGGAAGCAGGTAAGTTGTACCAGTGGTATTTCAAAGCGCGTCTGCAATGCCAGTCAAGCCAACCGGGAACGCCATCTCCAATGGTGAAGGAGCAAATTAATGGATGGGTGCAACGTATCACTCCCAGTCAATCCCTAGCAACGCAGTTAAAGCAAGCGACGCCCCAGCAACAAACAGCGTTGTATATCCAAAATGGAATCTGGTTTGATGCGCTTAATTCACTGGCGGAACTTCGTCTGGCAAATCCTCAAGCAACATCACTCACAGAAGATTGGAAACGCTTATTGCAATCGATCGGGCTAGAATCGTTAGCAGATCAGCCAATTATCAAGAGTTCTGGAAAGGATTGAGGATTAAGGATTGATGGTTAGAAAGTTAGCAAATAATACTCAAGGAGTTATCTTAGGGATACTGTTGACCACGATCGTGCCTGGTGTTGCGATCGGGCCTGTACCTGTCGCGATCGCGCAAACGAATCCTGCTGCACAAAAAGCAGAAGCTGAACGATTACTCCAGCAAGGTATTCAGCAATATCAAACCAGTCAATTTGAAGCCGCATTACAATCCTGGCAACAGGCACTAACGCTTTATCGATCGATCAACGATCGAAAAGGAGAAGGAAACTCTTTGGGCAATCTGGGACTGGTTTATGATGTGTTGGGCAACTATTCTAAAGCGATCGAATATCATAACCAAAGTTTAGTGATTGCCAAGGAAATTGAAGACCGACTGGGAGAAGGAAAATCTTTAGGCAATCTGGGACTGGTTTACGATGCGTTGGGCAACTATCCCAAAGCCATTACATATTATGAACAAAGTTTAGCCATCAAGCGGGCACTCAAAGACCGACTGGGAGAAGGTAACTCTCTAGGCAACCTGGGCCTAGCTTATGATGCGCTGGGCAACTATCCCAAAGCCATTGAATATCATGAACAAAGTTTAGCCATTGCACGGGAAATCGCAGATCGACAGGGAGAAGGCAGCTCTCTGGGCAACTTAGGGAATACTTATTATGCGTTGGGCAATTATTCCAAAGCCATTCAATATCATGAACAACATTTAGCTATTGCACAGACAATTGCAGACCGACGGGGAGAAAGCCAGTCTTTGGGCAATCTGGGACTAATTTACGATGCACTGGGTCACTATCCCAAAGCCATTCAATATCACGAACAAAGTTTAGCCATTAAGCGAGAACTCCAAGACCGGCTAGGAGAAAGTAACTCTCTGGGCAATCTGGGCCTGGTTTACGATGCGCTGGGCAATTATTCCAAAGCCATTGAATATCATGAACAAAGTTTAGCCATTAAGCAAGAAATCCGAGACCGACTGGGGGAAGGTCAATCTTTGGGGAATCTGGGAAGTGCATATTATGTACTAGGGAACTATCCCAAAGCCATTACATATTATGAACAAAGTTTAGCCATTAAGCAGGAAATCCAAGACCGACCGGGAGAAGGCAGCTCTCTAGGCAACCTGGGCCTAGCTTATGATGCGCTGGGCAACTATCCCAAAGCGATTGCATATCATGAACAAAGTTTAGCCATTGCACGGGAAATCAAAAACCGACTGGGAGAAGGCAACGCTTTGGGTAATCTGGGACTCACTTATTATGCGCTGGGTAACTATCCCAAAACCATTGAATATCATGAACAAAGTTTAGCCATTGCACGGGAAATCCAAGACCGACAAGGAGAAGGTAGCTCTCTAGGCAACCTGGGATTGGCATATAATGTGTTGGGCAACTATCCCAAAGCCATTGAATATCATGAACAAAGTTTAGCCATTGCACGGGAAATCCAAGACCGACTGGGGGAAAGCCAATCTCTCAATAACTTGGGTCTGATGTTACTGAAGCTGAACCGATTGGCAGAAGCAGAATCAACTTTACAGACTGCTATTGCCGTTCAAGAATCTCTTCGCACCGGACTGACCGATCGGAATAAAATCTCCATTGCTGATACCCAGAAAAATGCCTATAGGCTTCTCCAGCAAGTCCTAATTGCTCAAAAACAACCGGAAGCAGCCTTAGAAATTGCAGAAAGAGGACGGGCGCGGGCATTAGTAGAATTGCTGGCTTCTCGGTTTAGCAATCAATCTTTAGCAGATCTGCAAAAAACCATTCAAGCCCCAAATATTGACGCCATTCGCCAAATCGCTAAAACGCAAAATGCAACGTTGGTTCAGTATTCGATCGCCTATGATAATCAACTCTATATTTGGGTGATTAAACCCACAGGTGAAGTGATTTTTCGATCGACCCAGCTTGATTCGTCTCAGCCATTGACACAATTAGTCAGCAATAGTCGCAGTGATTTAGGAGTACGTGGACGGGCAGGCATTAAGATCTCCCAGCAATCGACCCCATCTTTCCACACAGATCCCCTGGCGCAACTCTACCAATTCCTCATTGCCCCGATCGCTCAAGACTTACCCAGCGACCCCAACCAACGGGTGATTTTCCTACCCCAGGGTGAACTCTTCCTCGTGCCCTTTGCCGCCTTACCCGACGCCCAAGGACGTCCTCTGATCGAGCATCACACCCTTTCCACTGCTCCATCCATTCAAAGCCTATCGCTTACCCAAACCCTCGCCCAACGGCCTAAAACCAAGGGTAGCGCAGTCATTGTGGGTGATCCGATTATGCCACCCTATAAAGGCGAGTTACTGCAATCTTTGCCCGCTGCCCGCCAAGAAGCGATCGCTATCGGCCAACAACTCAACACCCCACCGCTCATCGGAGCTCAAGCCACCAAAGCCACCGTGTTACAGCAAATGCCTTCGGCGCGGTTACTGCATTTCGCAACCCATGGCCTACTCGATCCCGTCCAAGGCGACATTCCCGGCGCGATCGCACTGACGCCCAGTGGCCAAGATAACGGCTTCTTGAGTGCAGCAGAAATTTTTAATTTGAAACTCAATGCGGATTTAGTTGTCCTGAGTGCCTGCGATACCGGGCGGGGGGAAATTACAGGCGATGGTGTAGTGGGATTATCCCGATCGTTCATTGCGGCGGGTGCACCCAGCGTAGTCGTTTCGTTATGGGCCGTGAATGACCAATCCACCAGCGAGTTCATGCAAGAGTTTTACCGTCAACTCAAGCAGCAACCCGATAAAGCTCAGGCACTAAGACAAGCCATGCTAGCGACCAAACAGCGTCATCCTGATCCAAGTCATTGGGCAGCCTTTACACTGGTGGGTGAAGCAAAGTAGATATTCGATCGATTGATAATCTTGACATTGATAAACAAATGACTGCAGCAGACAGGATAAAAAAACAAATGACTGAAAAACGGGTGGGTAGACGATCTATCAATTTTCAACACATGGTTTTGGGAGTTCTATTAACCACGATCGGAATCCTTAATTCGATCAGTCCCCTACTCGCCACAGGAACCGTTGCACAAACGATGCCGCCCCCCTTGGGTAATAGTTTTGGGGTGATGGGACTGATTCAAGATGCTGCCCAAAAATTGAAGGCAGGGCAATTCAAGGATGCAATTACGCTGTTTGAGCAGGCTGTTCAACTTTCACGGAAAAGTGATAATTTTCAAGGGGAATGTCTGGCGATCGGTGGAATCGCAAATACCTACACTGCATTGGGACAGTACGATCGCGCAACTAGCTACTATCAGGAGGCACTAACGATTTCCCGAAAGCATCAAATGCGCCAATTGGAAGCAATAATTTTAGGGGACTTAGCTCAGAATTACAGCTTCCTAGGCCAATATGAGCAAGCTCTAGCCATGCAGTTACAAGGCTTGCAATTGAATCGAGCACTGAAAGACCAGAGGAGCGAAGTTGTAACCCTGAATGATTTAGGGAATCTCTATGTGGCATTGGGGAACGATCGCAAAGCAGAGACTTACTTTCGGGAAGGGTTAGCGATCGCGCAGCAAGCGAACTTACCTTCTTTGGAAGCAACTATTTTTAGCAACCTAGGTTCATTATTTCGTCGAATTGGTAACTACGAGCAGGCTATGCAATTCCAGCAGCAAGCCCTTGAACGCTATCAAAAATTAAATAATCCCGTCGGTGAAATGACGGCTCTCGGCAACTTAGGCTCTCTAGCGGCTTCACAGAAAAACTATAAAGAGGCTCTTCGGTTCTATGAAAAAAGTCTCCAACTGGCTCGGCAATTCCAAGTATCGGCAGTGGAAGCTCGGATGCTTATTAACCTTGCCTATACCCAAGCTGCTCTAAAAAATTGGCCTGAAGCTTTGCATCTTGGGCAACAGGGATTCAAAATTGCGACTCAAATTAATAATCAACCGTTGCAGGGACTAGCGTTGACGGGTTTAAGTGAAGCCTATTTGCGAACCGACCAGCTATCGAAAGCGGAAGCTACGATTCAGGCGGCACTACCCATTTTAGATAAGTTGCGACTGGGCTTGAACGACAGTAATAAAATTACCTTAATTGAAAGTCAATCTCGGATTTACCAACTTTTCCAGGAAGTATCAATTCGTCAAAATCGCCCAGAAGTGGCACTCGAAGCCGCTGAACGGGGACGTGCTCGGGCATTTGTTGAGTTACTGACTGCGCGCCATCAAGCTCAATCTGACACTGTTCTGCAATCCTTAGCACAAGCTCCAAAAATTAATCAAATTCGCCAAATTGCAAAAACACAAAATGCAACACTGGTTCAGTATTCGATCGTAGGTGGTGAGCAACTCTATATTTGGGTGATTAAGCCAACGGGTGAAGTGATTTTTCGATCGACCCAGCGTGATCTGTCCCAATCACTGGCGGAGTTAGTCAGTGAAAGTCGGTTCAATCTGGGCATGCGCGGACGGGCAGGCGTCAAAATTGCCCAGCAACCCGTGCCTTCTGGCAATGGTGCTTCCCTCGACCAACTCTACCAATTCCTCATTGCCCCGATCGCTCAAGATTTACCCAGCGACCCCAACCAACGGGTGATTTTCCTGCCCCAGGGTGAACTCTTCCTAGTCCCTTTTGCCGCCCTTCCCGATAACCAAGGCCGTCCTCTCATCGAGCGGCACACGATCTCCACTGCACCCTCTATCCAAACCCTATCGCTTACCCAAACCCTTGCCCAGCGGCCTAAAAACAAGGGTAGCGCAGTCATCGTTGGCGACCCCACCATGCCTACCTACAATGGCGAACCGCTGACACCCTTATCTGCTGCCCGTGAAGAAGCGATCGCCATCGGCCAACAACTCAACACCCCACCGCTCATCGGAGCTCAAGCCACCAAAGCCGCCGTGTTACAGCAAATGCCTTCGGCGCGGTTACTGCATTTCGCAACCCATGGTTTACTCGATCCCGTCCAAGGCGACATTCCCGGCGCGATCGCTCTGACGCCCAGTGGCCAAGATAACGGCTTCTTGAGTGCAGCGGAAATTTTTAACTTAAAACTGAATGCGGATCTCGTTGTTCTGAGTGCCTGCGATACCGGGCGGGGTGACATTACTGGAGATGGTGTAGTAGGATTGTCGCGATCGTTCATTGCGGCGGGGGCACCCAGCGTAGTCGTTTCGTTATGGGCCGTGAATGACCAATCCACCAGCGAGTTCATGCAAGAGTTTTACCGTCAACTCAAGCAGCAACCCGATAAAGCGCAGGCATTGAGACAGGCAATGTTAATAACTAGACAGCGTCATCCTGATCCGATTTATTGGGCCGCCTTTACGCTGGTGGGGGAAGCAAGATAAGTCAGTTCGTCATTACTGCTTACGGTAATCTGGATTCGTCCAACAAATTGGTAGGTTTTCTCCTGATGGGAAAGTTAAATCACATTTCTCCATCATTTCCGCATCTTGTTCCTCTTCTCCAGCTTGTACCCGAATCATGACTTGCGGCTGGATTGGATTAATCATGTCATTAATCTCTACAACCTTAACAAGAACCCCGTCTTCTTTTCTTTGCAATAGCATAAATATCCTTACCAGATTGGATCGATGAATGGTGGGTAAAATTGGGATAGACAAGTTAGAAAATCTATTGATGTCATACCAAATTGACTTGTGATTGCAACCTATAACAATCCCCCGTCTCTTCCTACTTGCTATGCAGAGGCTACGCCGAGAAAAAGGGGAACTTCAAAAACTCAATTCCCCTTGTTTGATAGAGCAGCGGCTTGTAGCACAGAAGTGGGGAACTTCAAAAACTCAATTCCCCTTGTTTGATAGAGCAGCGGCTTGTAGCACAGAAGTGGGGAACTTCAAAAACTCAATTCCCCTTGTTTGATAGAGCAGCGGCTTGTAGCACAGAAGTTAGGAAGCTCTGATCTGTAGCGTTAATAAATTAATTCGCTACTATACCTCAGTCGATTCATTCCCCATCGGTGCCACAAACTCGCGCAAAACTGTAATTTGCTCAGAGTACTCTAATGCTTGCAACTGGGTGAGACATTGGCTTGCTTGTCCCTCCAATTGATAATCTTCAGGCATCGGAATCACTTCAGAACGCTCCATTCCTTGCGCTAACAAATACCAAAATAGCAATTTAGTACTGTGGCTCAAGGAACCATATTCACGACTAACAGGTACATTTTTCTTTTCAATAATATCCCGTTGAATCTGAAGCTGTTCCTCCTGACTCATTTCTAGAACTTGTTGGAACAGTCCTTCCGCCAACGCAGGAGAAGCGGTACTGGCCCCTGGTGCCGCTGGCGTAATAGACTTACCTAGTTCTGTATAGATGTACCAAAGTAGTGCAAGCTTTTGATCCGTGGACAAAGCTTCAAAGCTAGTAACTAATTCAGGATGAACCGTAGGGTTAGCGGGATTAATGGCTGTCATGATTTTCTCTAAGTAACTGGACAAGCGTTGTCTTCTATACACTAGGTCAGGTAGGCAGAATTACTCGACCAACTTTAGAAAGACATTGAAACAATCTCGACAGCTTTCAAAAGGGAGACTACAACCCTTTTTGACTACGGTTAACTGAGATAACAAGGGTTACGATCGCGGCTTTTCCCATCTCCCTCCGGTTTACGCCAGATTTCCATTAACTCCCATCGTTTTTACCTTTAACCCCTATGACACTTTCTTCTGTATCCCCTAACCACACGATCGACCTCAAGATCACAGGCATTCAAGAGCCAGTCATTTACAGTTACTTCAACCGTTTGAATCAAGGGGACTTCCAAGGCGTCTCTGAACTCTTCGCCCCGGACGGATGCCTCTACGCACCCTTCGAATCCGGTATTTGTGGCAGAGAAGCCATTGAGCAATATCTGGAAGCAGAAGCCCAGGGGATGACGGCTTTCCCCCGATCGGGCATCCTAGAAACCAGCCCAGATAATGACCCGCGTTACAAGCTAATGGGCATTGTCAAAACCAGTTTTTTCACTGTCAATGTGGGCTGGACGATCGAGATAAATCCTGAAAAACAAATTACTTCTGTAACAGTTAAGTTATTAGCAGAACTCCAAGAATTATTGGGCCTTCAACGGCACTAGTCCTGATCAGTTGTCTAGGCATCAGTCATCTACCTAGCGGTGCTCATCTAGTTAGCAGTGCAACGACGGTTCAGAGGAGCCGATCAGTCCCACTGGAACCGATGGATCGGGGATGTATCAACGGGGTCTGAGTGTATCAACGGTGGCCGTTTACGAGAGGATTTCTTATACTTTTGTGAAGGAAACTCACGATCGTTACAGTCCTTTCCATCACTATCCAGATACCGCCAATGAGCCAAATGTGGGAACTACTCCAAACTCTGATTGCCCCGGATACCTACATGCCCCATGGACATTGCTATCTTTGGCAGACGCCCTTGGTTGCTCTCCATGTGGTCAGCGATCTGTTGATCGCGATCGCCTATTTCTCCATCCCAGCGATGCTGATCTACTTTGTCTACAAGCGGAGCGACATTCCCTTTTCCAGAGTATTTGGATTATTCGGAGCCTTTATTATTCTCTGTGGTACCGGACATTTGCTGGAGATTTGGACGCTGTGGCATCCCGCCTATTGGCTATCGGGTATTGAAAAAGCGCTAACTGCACTGGTTTCCTGCTACACAGCTTTGGCGATGAGTGAACTGCTGCCGAAATTTCTTGCACTGCGAACGCCGGAACAGCTAGAAGCCATCAATCAGCAACTTGAGCAACAAATTGCCGTCAGTGAAGCCGCCCGCGAAGAACGGCAGCAAGCTGAACAAACTTTGAAAAATATTGTGGCAGGGACAGCCTCCGTCACAGGAGAAGCCTTTTTTCCGGCCTTGGTGGAAACCTTAGCAACCGCGCTGAACGTCCGCCATGCCTTTGTTTCGGAACGGGTGGGCGATCGTTCCGATCACTTACGCACCTTAGCCTTTTGGTCCGACGATCGCATTGTGGACAACCAGGAATACGCAATGGTCGGTACACCCTGCCACAGAGTCGTGGAACAAGCCAGTCTGACCTATTACCCCGAGGCGGTAACGACCCACTTTCCTGAAGAACCCTCCCTCAAAACCATGGAAGCCGTCTGCTATCTGGGCGTCCCCCTCTTGGATGGCGAACAGACTGTAATTGGGGTTCTTTGCGTCACCCACGATCGCCCTTTGTCCCAGGAAGAAAACGCCAAAGCCATTATGACGGTGTTTGCCGCCCGAGCCGCGATCGAACTCCAACGGCAACGGGCCGAATCTGCGCTGCGCCAAGCCTACGATGAATTGGAAATGCGCGTCCAGGAACGGACAGCAGAATTGGTGGCTGTCAATGTAGCCTTGGAAAAAGAAATCCAGGAACGCACTACCGCTGAAGCCGCCTTGAGGGCCAGTGAAGAACGCTGGCAACTAGCGGCACGGGGCAGCAATGATGGCATTTGGGATTGGAATATTCAAGCTAATCAAGTTTTCTTTTCACCGAGTTGGAAACAGATGTTGGGCCATGAAGATACCGAAATTCCTAACCAGCTAGAGGAATGGACAAAACGAGTCCATCCAGAGGACTTCGATCGCGTCCATCAAGCGGTACAAGACCATCTAGCCCAAAAAACACCGTTCTATGCCCACGAATTTCGGATGCGCTGTAAAGATGGTTCCTACAAATGGATCTTAGCCCGCGGTCAAGCCCTGTGGGATTACGAAGGGAAACCCATCCGGATGACGGGTTCCCACACAGATATCAGCGATCGCAAACGGGCAGAAATGACGTTACGCCAAACTGCCGAGCGGGAAAAGGCCACCTCCCGCGTGATTCAGCAAATGCGCCAAACTTTGGATCTAGAGACCATTTTCACTTCAACCACCCAGGAACTACGCCACGCCATCCATTGCGATCGGGTCTTAGTTTATCGGTTTAACCCCGACTGGAGCGGTGAAATGGTTGCGGAATCTGTTGCTACGGGTTGGGCACCCTTCAAAACCACTGCCTATAATCCGGAATTTTCCACCAGTGCCATTAGCCAGCCCAATTGCAAAGCCAAGGATCTCAGCAGTTCCGCTAACTTGCTTGAAGACACCTATCTCAAGGAAACCCAAGGGGGGGTCTACCGTCAAGGCATTCCCTATCGCTGTGCGCCGGATATCTATCAAGCGGGCTTTGACGACTGTTATCTGCAACTGCTGGAACAATTGCAAGCCCGATCGTATTTGATTGTGCCGATTATGCTGGGAAATCAACTGTGGGGGCTGCTGGCGGCCTATCAGAACTCCGCCCCCCGCCAGTGGGAGACTGCCGAAATCCAAATGATGAGCCAAGTCGGGAGTCAGTTAGGCGTCGCGGTACAGCAAGCCGAACTCCTGGCGCGTACCCAGGCGCAATCCAGTGCTCTCAAACTAGCGAAGGAAGCCGCAGATGCCGCCAACCGTGCTAAAAGCGAATTCCTCGCGAATATGAGCCATGAACTACGCACACCGCTGAATGCCATTCTCGGCTTTACGCAACTGATGCAACGGGATCGTTCTCTCTCGATCGAACACCAAAAGCAAATCGGGACGATTAATCGCAGTGGGGAGCATCTGTTATCGCTGATTAATGACATTTTGGACATGTCGAAAATCGAAGCGGGACGCATGACCCTCACATCGAATCAATTCGCCTTGGATTGCCTCTTGGACAATGTGGAGGAAATGCTACGGCCTACCGCAGAAGCCAAGGGATTGAAACTCAAAATCGAATTTGAGCCCATTCTCCAGTATCTAGAAACTGATGAAAGTAAACTACGTCAGGTTTTGATTAATTTGCTGGGCAATGCCATCAAGTTCACGGAAACGGGCGAGGTTCGACTCACGGTCCGATCAACTCCTGCTGCGGAACCCTCCCAAAACATTCTGCTCAGTTTTGCCATTCAAGACACGGGAGTTGGCATTGCTCCCCAAGAGTTTGACCAGTTGTTTAAACCCTTTAGCCAAACCAACGCGGGACTGAAATCTCGCAAAGGGACAGGGTTGGGACTCCCGATCAGCCAGAAGTTTGTTCAATTAATGGGGGGGGAAATTACCGTTCAAAGTCAGGTGAATGCAGGCAGTTGTTTTCAGTTTACGATCGAGGCAGGGTTGGCGGAATTTATGACCACAGAAGCACGATCGAGCGTAGTCCAACAGGTGATTGGCCTTGCACCGAACCAACCCAGCTATCGAATTTTAGTGGTGGATGACGAATCTGCTAATCGCGAAGTGCTAGTTCAGTTACTCCAATCCGTAGGGTTTGAAGTTCAGGAAGCAGTGGATGGCCAACAGGCGATCGAAGCGTGGCAAGCGTGGCAGCCCCACTTGATTTGGATGGATATGCAGATGCCCGTGATGAATGGTTACAAGGCCACTCACCGCATCAAAACCGATCCCCAGGGAGCCTCAACGGTGGTGATTGCCCTGACCGCTAGCGCCTTTGAGGAACAACGGCAGGAAATTCTAGAAGCGAAATGTGATGATTTTGTGCGAAAACCGTTTCAAGAGCGGGAAATTTGGCAGAAGATGGCGAACCATCTAGGGGTGAAATATTGTTATCAAGCGATCGACCCACAGCAAACCATCACATCACAACCCACTGCCACCGAAAAGCCTAACTTTGTCCTAGATACCTCCACCTTAGCCATCATGCCAGCGCCGTGGATTAGCCAGATGCATCAAGCTGCAGCCCAGGGGAATGATAGGATAATCAGTCAGTTAATCGCACAAATTCCCCCCGACCATGGAGCGTTAGTCCAAGCCCTGAATGATTTAGTGGATAACTTAAGATTCGATCGCTTGATGGCCTTAACGGTTCATTAACTGAACGATCCATTAGTCCGTCCCCTCAGACTGGGGCCTTAGACAACTGACTGGGTGCGCCCTTACCCATTGCATCACTAATTTCCAAAATTTTTGTCATCTTCCCAGTCACTATCATGGATTCTCAATCAATCACTTCCCGAGCAGACATCCTAGTCGTCGATGATACGCCAGATAATATTCGGTTTTTATCTGCGCTATTAACTGAACAAGGATTTAGCGTTCGTAAAGCCTTAAACGGCCCCATGGCACTTACTGCTGCCCGTAGCTTACCGCCTGATTTAATTTTGCTGGATATTACGATGCCAGATATGGATGGCTTCGAAGTATGCCAGCAGTTGAAACAAGATCCCACCACGGCTTCCGTTCCCATCATTTTCTTAAGTGCCTTGGATAGTACTGCCGATAAAGTAAAGGCATTTGAAGTGGGTGGCGTAGACTATATTACTAAACCGTTTCAATTTGCAGAGGTCATGGCTCGGATTCAAACCCAACTGACCATTTGTAACCTCAACCAACAGTTAAAAGTTCAAAACGATAGCTTACAACAGGCGTTGACCCATCTCCAGCAAACCCAAGCCCAACTGATTCAGCGGGAGAAAATGGTGGGCCTCGGGCAGTTAGTTGCGGGGATTGCCCATGAAATTAATAACCCCATTAACTTTATTGCAGCAAACTTGAGTCCCACCCAGCAGTATGTTGAGGATTTACTCAAAGTCATACAAGCCTATCAAGCCGCCTATCCCACACCCACTCCGGAAGTGGAAGCCGCGATCGAGGACGCTGATTTAGCGTTTCTGATCCCTGATCTGCAAAAGATGCTCAGTTCTATGCGCAACGGTGCCGAGCGGATACGATCGATCGTCCTAGCCTGCCGCATTTTCTCGCGCTTAGATGAATCAGAAATCAAGACAACGGATCTCCATGAAGGGATTGATAGTACCCTCTTGTTACTGCAACACCGTCTACAACGGGAAGAGGGAAGTCCGATCGAAATTATTAAACACTATGGCCAGCTACCCATGGTAACCTGTTATGCTCGCCAAATGAATCAGGTTTTTTTAAATCTGCTGAATAATGCGATCGACACCTTAGAACAAAAGCTAACAAGCAATCCCACAACTACTTTTCAACCCAGAATTGCTATCCATACAACGATAGAAACTCCAAACACGATTGTCATTCGAATTGCTGATAACGGATTGGGCATTAGTGAAGCAGCTCAAGCGGCACTGTTTCATCCCTTTTTTACCACTAAGGCCGTGGGTCAAGGCTTGGGAATCGGACTTTCTGTTGCCCACGAAATCGTAGTAGAAAAGCATCGCGGCAGTCTGACCTATCAATCACAATCCGATATAGATAGCGACTTTGCAACAGAATTCGTCATCAAAATTCCTGCTCAACTGGACTCATAGATAGGGGATTGAAGAGGCTCCGTACTGCACGACATCATCCTGTTAGTGCGCTTGATAATCCGCAAAATGGCTGAAATTTACCTGGCTATCTCAGCCAAATGCATGAGTCACGGGTGACAGCGTTGGGCGAATTGTTCAACGGGGAACAGTAAGGCTGTGTCTTGTAGTATCTTTCGCCACCAACTGTAACAGGTCAGCAACTATGAATCATCGTGTAGTGTATGCATTGTTAGCAACAGTTTGCATTCATAGTGCAACTGGAATATCTGTCAACGCCCAAGTCATTCCAGACGGGTCACTGTCTACCCAAGTTTCCCAAAGTGGCAACAATTTCACGATTAATAATGGCAATCTGATTGGCGGCAATCTCTTTCATAGCTTTAGTCAGTTCTCCGTCCCAACGGGAGGATCGGCAAATTTTAATAATGCTTTAACGGTTCAAAATATCTTTGCACGGGTAACGGGTGGCACAGCATCTAATATTGATGGATTAATCCGATCGAATGGAACAGCCAATCTTTATTTACTGGTAACTACTCAGGCTGTGGTTTAAGCGACACAGGATTGCCCGAGAACAATCCAACGAGAGCGTCTAAAAGATTGATATTCTGCTTGCGCAAGGTGGATAAATAGCCCCGAATGCGAC
>NZ_JBLZFX010000065.1:0-33953 GCF_050753345.1 Alkalinema pantanalense CENA528
CCCCAATGCCCCCCCCGAACCCTCCTCCTCTCGCCCTTCTGCCCGACGGCAACTCCGATCGCCTACTCCCCAAACCCAGTCTGTGCCCCAGTCTACTCCTTCGCAAACATCGTCTCCACCCGATCGATCGCCCTTAGAATCGGCCTTAGAAGATGAGTATTTTTAGCGTCTTCATCTGAGCTTAGCCAAGACTTGGAGAAGCGAAAGCCCCTTGATCCGATGAACACAGCCCCGTAAGATGAGAGTAGCGTTAACAAATGTAAAGAAAATGATGACTTGGGGAAGTAGACACTGTCCCGTATCATGATCTTCACAAGTTTGCTTGCTCCTGTTCCACATTTGCAGCCTGAGCCAATGAAGTTTTTGCCTGTTCGTCGTCTGGTTAGTGTGTCCGTAGCTTGCGTTATCGCGCTAGGAATTTGGACGATCGCCCCCGCCGCCCAAGCCTACAACAACCCCGAATTGTTGCCAAATCAGCCCACTAATGTGATTGATTTGGCGAAGGCGCTGACGGAGATTCAAGAAACGAGACTGTCCCAGGAACTCACAGATTTTGAACAGGAAACAGGCTGGAAACTGCGGGTGCTGACCCAGTACGATCGCACCCCAGGCCGTGCAGTTAAAGAATTTTGGGGCTTAGACGATCGCAGCGTAATGCTTGTTGCTGATCCTCGGGGCGGCAATCTGCTCAACTTCAGCGTAGGCGATGCCCTCTATCCCCTACTGCCCCGCACCTTTTGGATCGAGCTCCAAACCCGGTTTGGCAATCAGTTCTTCGTTCGGGACAATGGCGAAGATCAGTCAATTCTACAAACCATCCAAACCTTGGAACTCTGCCTCCGCCAAGGGGGTTGCCAAGTCGTTCCCGGCCTACCCCGAGAGCAATGGATTCTCACCCTCGTCACTTCGATCGTCGGTGGATTAATCTTCGGGTTTGCCTCCCAACCCCGGAAAGAAGGTCAAGTCTTCGCTTGGCAGTGGGCACTGATTTTTTCGCCACTGTGGGGAATTTTGTTCATTGCCTTTGGGATTGGCCCTGTGGTGACCCGCACCGCCGATTGGTTACCTCTGCTGCGGAATTTTTCGGGATTTGCGATCGGTGCTTTAGTCGCCTATCTCACCCCCGTCCTTGGCCGACCTCCCAGTCCCGAATCGTAGGCAGCCCCCTCCTGTAGACCAATTTGATGAGGACTGTTTCCCATGGGTCATTGGCGTCGATGGTTGGGTTATCTAGCGGTCATGGTGCCCTTAGCAGGATGTGGCGCTGAGGTTGATACCGGTGGCTCAGTCCCCGTGGCTGGCTCAGCGCAGAGTGCTAGGCTGAGTGTCGTACAAGGGCGAGGCGAACTGGTGTGCGGCGTCAGCGGCGAGTTACCAGGGTTTAGCTTTGTCAACCAAGACGGCGAATACAGCGGCTTAGATGTGGATATTTGTCGCGCGATCGCAGCGGCGCTGTTTGACAATCCCAACGCCGTCGAATTTCGCAACCTCAACGCCAAGGAGCGCTTCACGGCAGTCCAGACTGGGGAAGTCGATATTCTCAGCCGCAACACCACTTGGAGCCTCAGCCGCGATACGTCCGTGGGCATGGAATTTGCTCCGGTCGTGTTCTACGACAGCCAAGCCATTATGGTGCGGAAATCCAGCGGTATTCGCAAATTGACAGACCTCAAAAATAAATCGATTTGCATCCAAATTGGAACCACGACGGAACAAAATCTGACTGACCAAATGCGCCGCCGCAATATTCCCTTCAAGCCGATCGTGTTTGAGGATGTGAATACGGTCTTTGGCACCTATGCAGGCGGACGCTGTGATGGGGTAACGGCAGATCGCTCCCAACTGATCTCCCGTCGCACCAAGCTTCCCAATTCAACTGAGAACGTGATTCTCGACGAAGCCTTATCCAAAGAACCCTTAGCCCCCGCAGTTAGGGATGGGGATTCGCAATGGCAGGATGTAGTCAAGTGGGTCGTTTACGCCCTCATCGAAGCAGAAGAACTAGGTATTACCGCTAGCAATTTACCCCAGCAATTAAACAGTGAAGATCCTCGCGTTAAACGATTTCTGGGAACAGAGGGCGACTTGGGTAAAGGGTTAGGTCTGTCCAATGATTTTGCGGTACGAATTATTCGCCATGTGGGAAATTATGGAGAAATCTACGATCGCAACCTTGGCAGCAAAACACCCCTGAATCTCCCTCGAGGTCAAAATAAATTGTGGAGCAATGGTGGATTGATGTATGCCCCACCGTTCCGTTAGGTCTCTAGGCGTTCCTATTGTTCCGATCGGAAATAATTGTCGATTAGAAATAGCTGCCAATTGGGCAGGTACGGCGATCGCTCAAAATTGGGCATTCTATCAACAAAAATAACTTGCAGCAGACCTCAGCAATCTTGCAGATTTGCACTAAATCTTCGCACCAAACATTCGCACTGAACCTATGGATTTTACCGATCAAGAAAATACACTGGTGTGTGTTGGCCAATTCGATCCGTCAGGTTTGCCGATCATGACCTCTCGTCATCTGAGTCAATACGCAACCGTTGCCTTTCAAGTCATTAGCTTGAAAACTTTGTTAGAGCGATCGCTCCCTTCCGAAAACCTACAAACAGCCTACATTCACCATGAAGACGGCTCCAGCATCAAGATTGAACGCAGTCGGGATGGATTTGTGGCTTATCTGATACCGAACGAAAATTATTAGCGGTAAGGCTCATCCCTTCAGGCTTCTAGGAGCCATGGATTAGGCATTTTAAGGGATCTCGCCACAAATCTCCGCCACCTGTTGCGCCGTCATCCCTGTCATTTGCATGATCTGTTCGATCGGCATTCCCGCCTGTCGCAAATTTTGTACCACCTGCCGCAATTGAGTTTCGGCCTGCTCTGCCCGTTGCTGTGCCTGCTCTGCCCGTTGCGCCAACTCCACCGACGCCAAAAACCGCTGACCATCCGATCTAATAATCTCCAATTCTTCCGTCCCCAGCCTAAACTGAATCCCTAACCGAGGACTCACCCAATCCTGCATCACCGAGATCGGCCCTAACTCAGTTCCCTGACGTATCCACCCCCGCAAACGCTGGCGATCGGGATCATATTCGTAATATTCCTCCACCCCATAGGTGTCATAAAATTCTCTTTTCCGAGCCATTTCCGACGCTGTATTGCCCGGTGACAAAATTTCAAACACAACCTGCGGTGCAATGCCTTCCTCGACCCACTGCTTGTAGGAACCGCGTTCGCCTTTGGGACGACCAAACACCACCATGGCATCCGGCGCTTGCCGTACCTTGGGCTGTCCCTCCACTGCGTACCACAGCAAATCCCCCGCCACAAACACATCCGCTCGATCGGCAAATAAAATCTCCAAATTCTCCTTAATTGTGACAATCCAGCGGAATTGCTTCGTATTATCTGACATCGGTTGTCCATCACTATCTGGATACAACAGATCTGGATCAACCTGAGAAAACGTCGTCATAGAAGTGGCCCGACAAAGATTTACCCGATCCCGAAATCATCTCCATTCTAGCCTCCCTGCCCCGCTCCATCGCTCCATTCCCCGCACTTTCACCCAACGCCTCAACCCCTCAAGTCACAAATTGCATCGAGTCAGGTATCGAGTAGTGTAATGTAATCTCAATTCTCAATTCCACGGTATCCGAGGATGAATCGACGATCTTCCCCCACTCGTAGACCCATCACCCTGCGATCTCTCCTGATCAAACTGGGCCTTTTCTTCTGCGCGTGCCTTTTGATCGTCAGTTGCAGCGCCAGCCGACCGGGTTCTCCAACGGGGGCCAAATCTGCCGACTCTCGCTATATTAACCCTGGCCGCATCACCCTCGGTACCACCGCTAACATCAGCACGATCGACCCCGCCGATGCCTACAGTAGCTTTGAAGGGACGCTGCTCTACAACCTCAGCGATCGGCTCTACACCTACAAACTGGGCACCCGCGAACTGGTGCCCCAACTGGCCACTCGCTTTCCCAAGGTCAGTGCTGACGGGTTAACCTACACCATTCCCCTGCGCCAAGGCGTTTTCTTCCACGATGGGACTGCCTTTGATGCTGCGGCCATGGCCTTTTCCTTAGAACGGTTCATGCAAAATGGCGGATCGCCTTCGTTTCTGCTGTCCGACGCGATCGAACAAGTCAAAGCCACTGCGCCCTACGAACTGACCATTAAACTCAAAAAGCCCTTTGCTGCTTTTCCTTCCCTGCTAGCCTTTTCGGGAGCCTGTGCCGTTTCCCCCAAGGCTTACACGATTAAAGAAGGCGAATTTAAACCAAAGGAAATCGTGGGAACTGGGCCTTATAAGTTGGTGGATTTTAACGTCGATCGATTGCGTTTGGAACCCTTTGAGCAATACTGGGGCGGCAAACCGAGCAATGCTGGTGTAGATGTGCAAATCTTCTCTAGCCCTGCCAACTTATACAATGCCTTTCGCACGGGAGCCGTCGATCTCGCCACCCAAAGCCTCGCGATCGAACAAATTCGCAACCTCAAGGACTCCGTTGCTCAGAAACATTGGCAAATTATTGAACAGGCAGGCAGTGGTATTGATTATTTAACGATCAATCTGAATTCTCCACCATTGGATCAAAAAGCCGTGCGACAGGCGATTGCCGCCTTGGTCGATCGATCATTATTGCAATCGCGCATTTTTGAGCAGCAGGTTGATCCGCTCTACAGCCTGATTCCAGCAACCCTAGCGGAACATGTCCCCACGTTTAAAACCCAGTACGGCGATCGTAATATCGAAAAAGCAAAAGACTTACTGCAAAAAGCAGGATTTTCCGCGCAGAATCCTTTAAAAGTTGAACTCTGGTATCGATCGAACTTAACCAACGATCAATTATCGGTCGTAACACTGAAGGCATTAGCTAAGAAAACAATGGGAGGAATGCTAGAGCTGCAACTGAATGGCGTGGAATCGGTCACAGCCTACAATAATTTGGATAAGGGTGCATATCCAATGATGTTACTAGATTGGTCACCGGATTATCTAGATGCGGATAGCTACATTCAACCGTTTGTGGATTGCACAAAGGGAGATGTAAAAACGGGCTGTAGTGAAGGGCAATCGGTTTTGCAGGGATCGTTTTACTACAACGATCGGGCCAATCAACTGCTGGCCCAAAGTCGCAAGGAACTCAATCCAGCTAAACGCCAACAACTGTTTGCGGAATTGCAAGCGATCGTGGCGGAGGATGTGCCGTTTATCCCCCTCTGGCAAAGCAAGGATTTTCTATTTGTGCAACAGGAGATTCTCGGCGCAAGTTTAGAGGCGACCCAAAAAATTCCCCTCTGGAAGTTACAACGATCCACCGCTAGTTACCCACCCACTTAGGGGACTGCGTACAAATATAATTGCAAGGGAAAGGGTGGAGGGGTAGGTGGGTCAAGGGGTAAACGGAGAATGTTATTTCTCAGCTAGGCCCTTAGATCTGAAATCATCGATCGCAGCTCACCGTCATGAGAAAACCATGCAGGAAGCAAGAGACATGGTAAGCTAGTGTCCAAATTGGTCTTTTTGCAGCTAGTCACACTATGGGCAGTGTTTCACCCCAGGATTTAAGCCGACCGGAAATTAATCAACTACGATCGTGCGATCGGGCTGCCCATGACTGGTATCGGTTTGTCCTGTCCTTTCCGGCCCATTTGGTGCAGGAATATTTGAACAAGTTCGCGATCGGGGCTGACCAAACCATGCTCGATCCGTTCTGTGGCACGGGCACGACGGTAGTGGAGGGCAAAAAGCTAGGAATTGCCAGCGTGGGGGTGGAGGCGAACCCCATGGCCTGGTTTGCGGGGTCGGTTAAGCTGGATTGGACACCGGATCCGGTGGAACTGCTACACCAAGCGGCCCAGGTGACCGATCGGGCGACGGCGGTCATGCAGCAGGAAACTGAACTGCGGGAACTGTCGGAGGAAGCCAGTAAGTTACTTCTGAAGAACTCCATCAGTCCGCGCCCGTTGCATAAGCTGTTGGTGCTGCGGGAAGTGTTGGACGGGTTGGACAAGTTAGAACCGGGGGGTGATCGCGCCGTCGATCGGCACCTGAAGTTAGCCCTTGCCAGGACGGCGGTGTCTGATGTGAGTAATTTGTACTTTGGCCCAGAAGTGGGGGTGGGCAAAGCCAAGGAAGACGCAGATGTGGTGGGGGTTTGGCTCGATCGGGTGCAGGCGATGGCGGAGGATCTGCAATATCTCAAGACTTTGCCCAGCGTTGCTGCTACCGTTCACCATGGCGATTCCCGTAACATCTTACCGTTGTTAGCGCCGCAGTCGATCGATACGATCATCACTTCACCCCCTTACCCCAACGAGAAGGATTACACACGCACTACCCGTTTGGAGTCGGTACTGTTGGGCTTTTTACAAACGAAGGCGGATTTACGATCGCTGAAACAGGGGTTGTTGCGATCGAATACACGTAATGTCTATGCGGCGGATCAGGATGACCAGTGGGTGTCCAAACATCCGGAAATTCAACGCATTGCCCAGGAAATTGAACAACGGCGCATTGATTTGAATAAAACCAGTGGGTTTGAGCGCCTGTATCACCGGGCAGTGAAGCTCTATTTTGGAGGCATGGCTAAGCATTTGGCCGATCTGCGGACGGTGCTACGGCCTGGGGCGCAATTAGCCTATGTCGTGGGCGATCAGAAGTCCTATTTGCAAGTGATGATTCGCACGGGGGAGTTGCTGGCGAATGTCGCGGAGGGATTGGGTTACGAAGTAATGGGTATTGACCTGTTTAGAACGCGCATTGCCACTGCGACGAAGGAACAAATGCGGGAGGAAGTGGTGCTTCTGCGCTGGCCTGGGACATTTCCCGATCGACCCTATCCCTACAGCGATCGGCCTCTTTAGGGACTAAGATGAGCAACGGTTAGCAACCTCAGCAGCCCAACTAATTCTATTCATTCCGATCGCTGGGCACTGGTTCCGCCGCGTGGGAAAAATCGCCAAAACCCTTATGATTAGCGAATTCTGAGGATTGCGCCTTTGAACGGCTGTATCCCTTACTGGATAAGGGTTTCAGCCCAAATTCCCCATAACACGGAACCAGTGCCTGTGGGTCATGCTAAAACCAGTGAGTGAGTAGTCGTGTGCTGTTTGCAAGGACTTGCCAAAGTCCGATCAAGGCTAAGACCTTGGTGATATAGCTGATCCAATCGTTGCTCACCGTTAGTTTAGGGGTGGCGTTAGCCTGCAAACCACTCCGTATCCCATGGCGTCGTTTCATTGGGGATGCTCCGGATTACCATTTCTTGTAGGGCAGGAACTTGCCATTCATGGTCACTTTGACCCGATCTCCCTTCGGATCTTCTTCTTTGTCAATGTCCAAGGTGAAATCGATCGCGCTCATGATGCCATCCCCAAACTTTTCATGGATGATCTCCTTCATCGGCATTCCATACACCTGCATGATCTCGTAAAAGCGATAGATCAGCGGATCGGTGGGAACGATTGGCCCCAAGCCCTTAACTGAAGAAGCCGTTAGTTCAGGCACTAGATCCTCACTTAACCCCAGCAGGTGCAGTAGCTTGCTAGCTTCATCGGCAGAAGCACTGGCTTGTCGATAGATGACAGCAGCCAGCCAAACTTCGTCACGACCGATCGCTTGCTCTAACTCTGCGAACGTAATCCCCTTTGCCTTTTTAGCGTCCAGAAGGGTTACTGTAATCGCGGAAAGTTCAGTCCTTGACATGGTTGGATCCTTGAAATTTCAATGGGTTTAATTTCTGTTGCAGTTTGTGCCCCTGCGTATTCGACTAGGGGGCTATTTCCGAACGCGAGACTCTTCCACAGCACGGGTTTCGTAGGAAAGATGCTGTTCCATTGCGGCTTTCAGCGCGTGGTAGCCGGGATATTGGTCGAGTTCCTCCCGTCGGCGCGGACGAGGAAAGGGCACATCCAATACTTGAGCAATGCGCGCCGCTGGGCCCCGCGTCATCATCACAATTTTGTCGGACAATAACAGAGCCTCTTCAATACTGTGGGTAATCAGAATCACGGTTTTGCGTTCCTGCTCCCAAATCCGTTCGATTTCGTCTTGCAAAAAGCCACGGGTGAGGGCATCGAGCGCCCCGAATGGCTCATCCATTAGCAAAATCTGCGGATTAATCGCTAAGGCGCGGGCAATGCCAACCCGCTGCTTCATCCCGCCAGAGAGTTCGTGGGGATGTTTGGCTTCAGCGCCGCGCAGACCAACTAAGCCAATGTAGTCCTGAACAATGGACTTGCGCTCAGCGATCGCCATCGATGGATAAACGGTTTCCACGGCGAACTGGATGTTTTCGGCAACCGTCATCCAGGGCATTAACGCATAGTTTTGAAAGACGACCCCGCGATCGGTTGGATCAGGTGGAGCCGTTGTTAGATGAGATTGCAGCGCTGGAAATTCGGTTGGGGAAGTATTACAAGACGTTCTTTCTGGATCATGCCCAGGAACAGTTTCGGTTTCCGCCGCAGTTTAATGGGGTAATTATTCGGGTGATTTTGGCGCGGTTGGGGTTGGGGACGAGGCCGGAACCTAGAGAGTTGAAGGCGCTTTGGCAGTGGGTACCGGAGGGATGTCGGTTGGTACCGATCGTGTGTTAGAAGTAATTGAGAGGAAACAGCGTACCAATAAAATTTCAGATGAAAGGGTAGGGTATCTTATTGATTAAGCCTACTCTGCTGCTCATTCGTGACAATTGATTTTTGAGGAAACTGCATTGCATAAAGTTTGGCATAGCGATCGCCATGATCGAGTAATTCATCATGTTTTCCCATTTCTATAATCTTGCCTTGCTCAAGGACAACAATCAGGTCGGCATTCCGAATTGTTGATAATCGGTGGGCAATGACAAAACAAGTTCGGTGTTTCATCAGATGCGTTAGAGCTTGTTGAATTAGTGTTTCGGATTCTGTATCAAGTGAAGATGTGGCTTCATCTAAAATCAGTAATTGAGGATCTTTGATTAATGCACGGGCGATCGCGAGGCGTTGCCGTTGCCCACCCGAAAGTTTAACCCCCCGCTCGCCAATAATCGTGTCGTATCCTTCGGGAAACTGACCGATGAAATCGTGGGCATAGGCTAGTTTTGCTGCCTGTTGAACTTGGTCTTTAGAAGCATGGGGCTGCCCATAGACAATGTTGTCGAAAATCGTTCCGTGAAGTAACAACGTCTCCTGGGAAACTAGACCGATCTGACGGCGAAAGGTTGGCAAATCTAAATTGCGTAAATCGTGTCCATCAATGGTGATACAGCCGGAATCTGGATCGTAGAATCGAGCCAACAGATTTGCGATCGTACTTTTTCCTGCACCAGAAGACCCCACACAGGCGATTGTCATCCCAGAGGCAATTTCCAAGTTGATGTGATGTAATATCGGTTGATGGGACTGGTAACTAAAGCTAACATTAGTCATGCGAATGTTGCCGACGAGGGATGGGAGGACAATCGCATCGGGTTTATTCAAAACTTTCGGTTGCGTGTCTAATAATTCAAAAATGCGTTCTAGGGCTGTTGCACCCTTTTGGAGGACATTAAAAACACGGCTGTAGCGCTTGGCAGGTTGGCTAATGGGATTGAGGTAGGCAAGAAATGCCGTCATTTCACCAAGCGTAATCTGCTGTTTCATCACTTGCCAAGAGCCAAAGGTTAAAACGATGATTGTCCCCAAGGAATTCATGATGTCAATCACGGGCATAAAGATTGACCAAAGGCTGACTGCACGCAAGTTGGCATCCCGATGGGACTGGTTGTAAAGACTGAAGCGATCGATTTCGTAGGTTTCGTTCGCACAGGCTTTGACAAGCTTGGCGTTGGTTAACGTTTCCTGAAGGTGGTTGTTAATTGCAGCACTCTGATCCTGAATGTCGCGGTAGATAGTCCGCATCCACTCCCCAAATTGCTGACTTAAAAGAACCATGATGGGAAGAGAAATCAATAATAATCCTGTGAGTTGCCAGTCCACATAGAGGAGGTAACTAACCACCACCATAAATGTAAAAGTTTCAGCAATAATTTCAGCAACGTCTGTTGTAATTAGCTTTTCAACAGATTCCACATCCTTAGTCAACCGGATCATCAATGTGCCCGTTCGCTGATTTTCATAGAATTGCAGAGAAAGATCTTGGAGGTGGCGATAGAGCTGATCGCGCAGTCCATACACCGTTTGTTGGCCGACTTGAGACAAACTATAGTTCCGAATAAAGTTAAGTCCTCCAGTGGCGATCGCAATTCCTAAAATGCCAGCCCCAATCCAAGGAACCTGCGCTAAGTCCTGATGGGGAATGACTTCATCAATGATGTAACGGGTGAGTTGGGGCGTTAGAATTTGGAGAAAAGATAATCCAAAGACTGTACTGGAACCTAGCAAAAACCACCATTTCTGTTGCCAAATATATTGAAAAAAACGAGCATACAGCTTTAAGGCGGAGGGATGGAGCTGAAACTTCTCGGGATGTTCCTTGGCTAACTTCTGGATAAAATTGGCTTGCATTCGGATTTCAGTTTTCGTGGAATACTCCCCAATGGATTGCTCAAGATTCCCGATTCACACTCGCCCCAACCATGCGACATTGCGGGCGGCTAAGCGGATAACAGGTAAATTTCAAGCCAATTAGAGAGCCATTTCCTCGGATTTTGGGTCACACCTCTCCTAATCAACTTGGGGAATGGCAATCTATGGCATTGATCAATCACTTCAGGATTAGGATCATCTTAGCGTTTTTAGGCTGACTTTCATCCGGTTCCATCCGATGATTAGGCCCGTGGCTGACACGATGGCGCTTATTCCTGCAAGCAATACATACATCCATGCAATCCAGCTATGGCCGTAGTCGCCTGTGTGGAGTTGGTCAAAATATTTTTTCCAGGTTCTATGGGACTGGGCTTGTTTCTCAACTCGCACGATGTACCTACTGTCAAGATCGAGATTGACTTTAATTTTAATGCGATCGTGGTTTTCAGAATCAAATTGAAGAATATAGGGATCACCCAGAGTCTTGGGCAGTTGTAGACGATGGAAGTGGTGATGGGGCAATGCGACGACCTGCGCTTGGTCAATCACAGTGGTCAGCTTGATTTGGGATGAAGGGTAAGCAGAACTCACAGCCGAACTCGCCGCTGAACTTATGATGAAAGGTTCTGGGTTGGGAGTCAGCTTAAAAAAATGCTGTAGAAGGGGATGAAACCCCATCACTGCTCCTGTGATTGCGATCATTATTAGGAAGGTGACAACCCAAAATCCTGCAACATTATGAAAATCATAGTTCAGTAGCCTCGGTTTTGCTGACCAACGTAGGCGCAAGCCATGGGTAAACTTTCGCCAACCTGTCCACCGCAATAATCCGGTTAAGGTGACAGCCAATAGTCCTACGCCACTCAGTCCAACAAAACCCGATCCCCATTTCCCGAGAAGAAAATTTCCGTGAAGTTTGTGCACGATCGCCATCATGCCTGGATTTCGAGGGATTTGGTCTAGTAATTGACCGCTATAGGGGTCTAAATAAACATCGAATTCACCTCGATCGTCCTTAAATCTAGCTTGGGCTGCTTGGGTCGGGTGTTGGGGTAAGTCCAGCCAATCCAGATGGCGATCGAAAAAATGAGTTTGTACTAGATCGATCAACTCAACTGCCGACAGGGCGGGGGGTGTCGGAACAATTGACCAACTATCCTCTTTCGTCGGCAACTGCTTTTCTACAATCAGCACAATACCCGTGAGTGTAAACATTAGCATGACGACTCCCATGATGATCCCGAGGGTACGATGCCAGTGCAGGGCAATCTGTTTCACAGTTGTCTGGATCATGGAATCAGAACCTCTGGTTTTTCGGGTTGCAGCACGCGTTGTAACGCAGGATAGGATTCCCTAGCTTTGTTATAGACTTTGACAATTTCAGTCAACGGTTTTGATAACAAATTGAGATTTACATAAAATAAGGCTAAATCTCCAGCATCTATCTGCTGCGGTAACAGTCCTAAATGGGGAAGGATTCCTGCTAACAAAATCAAAGTTAATAATCCTGCCCAGGTGAGGAGATCCATCAAGTTTTCGGTAGCAGATTTAAAAACTTCGAGCTTCAGGGTTTGCCGCAAAAATGTATTTTGATGCTGTCTAAATTCTGATCGTCGTTCATCACTGGTACAGTTCGCTAATTGGCTTTGGGTGCGTAACAGTCCTTGGCTAGCCCGTTGTACATAAGGCCCGAAGAAAAAACCTAGTAAGGTGGGGGGAATGACCGCAATCAGTAAAGCAGGTAGCCAAGCTGGGGCCAAGTTCAACTGCCAGATGATGACCGAAATCGTCTGTGAAATTATTTTCCAGCCATCTTTATGCAAAATGTCTAACCCCGGTTTAGCACGATTGCAATCGTACAGAATGCGGGGAATGTCAGCGGATTCTTGGGCCTGGGATCGGCGATCGAGGTAGGTACACTGGAGGGCTAGAATAAGCCGAACTTCGTAGACTTTATCAATGACTTTATCTGCGAATTTCAGTAATCCTAAGCCAAACAACAAGGCTCCAAAGGAGAGGGCGTAGCGAAATAATGATGCTTGGAGATCAATATCCCCCTTTTTCAATTCATTGACGATGGTTTTACCTAACCATGCCATGCTGGGTTCCACTGCGGCCACCACGATCGTTGAGAGAATGGCGGCAGCTAGCCAACCGGGATAGGTCAGCAGCAGTCGCACCATGTCTTTGAAGAGGGGAAGAAGATGACGCATTAAAATTTCCAGTCCAATCCAATTAGAAACGTTTGTCCGGGATCCTCTACTTTGCGCGTAGAAGTGCCATTGACCAACTGTTCCCGTTCTTCTTTTTTGGCATTGGTCAGGTTGCTTGCCTCAAAAAATAAGCTGAAGTTGGTTGTGAGTTTTTGCCGAACGGCTAAGGACAAAAAGGAAAACGGAGTAATCGTTTTTGTACTGCCATCGGTGCGATTTTCGACCCGATCACCCACATAGGTCCAACTGATGGAGAAGGTTGTTCCCCAAGGCGCATAGGTATAATCTAGTCCCAAATTACTGATGAACTTAGGTTGTTCCTTAAATCGACGTTTGCGCCCTAAGTTATCGGTCAGCTCTGAATCTAGAAATGTTTGATTTGCCCACAGGGTCAAGCCTTGCAGTGCTTTCGATCTAGTGAATCCGAGATTGATCCGCTCTTCCAGTTCGACCCCACTTGTCCAACCATCTCCTACGTTTTGAATTTGGAAAATGGGTTTACGATTGCGGCGAGTTCCAGTATCAACTTCTTCAATAACATCTTTGATATTGCGATAAAAAAAGTTAGCTCCCAGCAGAAAATGCTGATTTTCATACTTTGCCCCAATATCTAGGTTGAGAGAGGTGGCAGGGTCAAGGTTGGGATTGCCAATTGTGATTTTATCGCCAGCTTCAATTTCAAAGGGCGATAGCTCATCAAACTTCGGACGGTTAATTCCTCGGGAGATAGCTGCGTTTAAACTCAACTGATCTGTGGGTTTGAATAATACATGCAGAGAAGGATTCCAATCGGTGCGAGATTTATCTGCATCGCGGGTTTTGGTATCGGAGGCAGTCAAATTGGTATGCTCTACCCGAATACCCGGAATGAGGCTGAGGCGATCGCTCAAGAAAACTTGACTTTGCACAAATCCGGCAAAATAATTCTCTTCTAACTGATAGTTGTCCTTTGGCCCTGTTTTGTCGCTGCGTCGATTGCGATTATCAATTTCAATAACAGACTTCAACCGTTCTCGATCTCGCAGTCGAAAGGCTCCGCCGAGCTTGATTTCCTGCCGCAGCCCGGTTTGGATAGGGATGGTCAATGCAGTGTTAAAGTTGATGGTTTGATCTTCCTTATCCTCCTTTTCCAACGTGGTTTTATTCAGAACAAACACATTGCGGTTATTGAGATTGAACTCCCGTTTATTCTTGTCTTTGTCTTCTCTGCCTTCAAAGAAGCCTAACTGCGTTTCTAGCTTTGCTCCACCAAACCGATGCTTGTGGTTCACACTAATCCCACGGGTAGTTCGAGATTCATCTTCTAAATCCACATTGCGCACCGTTGTTCTTCTCGGTTCGCTGGTCAGCTTAGTTTTTTCCTTATCGAAGTCCAACTGAAGAAAGAGGGGCTTGACTGTCAACTCCCCATTCTTATAAGGAAATCCAAGGCTAAAACTATAGTCGGTATACCGCTGGTTTTGCCGCTCTGTTTCCAGTTCTCGCAGTCCTGCGGTGGAGGTTTTAAATTTGTCAATGTCTAAGGGCCGAGTCAACAGGTTAAAAGCCCCTAAATAGCCAAAGCCTTCTGTGGGTCGATCGCCGATCCCCAGTTGTAGGTTAAAAATGCTGCTGCCCAACCCAGATCGATCGCCTAGACCGACCCGACCCTCCAAGAAAAACCGCTCTGGGATCGATCTAGTTTTGACATCTACCCGTCCTGCCAGACCATCACTCTCAAACTCTGCCGTTGGGTTGCGAATAATCGTGACGCTTTCCACCAGTGAAGAGGGTAACCGATTGACCTGAAACTCTCGCTTCTCACCGCCATCTGGCAACGTCAATCCATCAATTTGCGTCCGTGTGAATTCCTTATCCAATCCTCGTAAACGCACGTCATTATTTTCTCCCGGTGGCCCATCGACAACGACCCCCGGCATCCGCTCAATGATATCCCCTAGGCGACGATTATTACGGGTTTCAAACTCTTTGCGTTGAACCCGACTGCTGGGAATATAGGCCGGGATTCCTTGATCTAAGATCTGTACCCCAGTAATTGTGATTTCCTCCTCTCCATCCGCGATGGGCGATGTTCCTTGACTGATCAAGTCTTGCGCGTCCCTAGAAAGGCGTTCTACATCTTGCAAATTTTTACTAATACTAGGAATCACCAAAGATGTATTCAAGGGTTGGGCTGATGCCATATCAGAAGATAGCCCCTGAGCCAAGTAAAGCAAAACCACCAAGTTCGATCGTAGTACCAATTGACGCATATTCATGGGAACTCGTATTAGCAATGAAAAGTACAGAGAAAGATGACGAAGAAAAACGTGAACTAGTGGGCTTCAACTAGTTCAAGCGCAGACAGATGAGTGGATGATGAGCGTGAAGAACCCTGAGTGTCAGTTCAGGCGCAACTCAATTTGGGCAAAACGGGCAGCAAACCTTGGTTTTGGTCTTTTCCTGCTCTGGGAGAGGGGTTGGGGTGAGGGCTAGCCAAGCTACTTGCGATGGATTTACTCCCATAGATTATTGAAAATCTTTTTTATTTAGCTTCACTAGGGCATATTATCAGATTCCATTTCTAGTTGACAAGTTTTCCTATTTAAGAGAGATTAAGCTTACGGTTTACCTGCTTGCTGACTTGTCTCGTTAATCCCATGGAATATACTTGGCTCGACTCTTTTTCGATTTTGTTGCGGGAAGGCATGGAAGCGCTGTTAGTCCTGATCGCACTCTTGGCATTTTTGGATAAAAGCGGTAATCAACATCGCCGGATTTGGATTTGGTTGGGGGCGATCGCCGGGTTGGCGATGTCTGTCATAGCTGGGTTTGGGATTCAAGCAGTGGTCTCTAATGTCTCTGCCCTCCGATCGAACAAAGAACTCCTAGAGGGTGTTACCGGACTGATTGCTGCTGCGATGTTGTTTTATGTCAGCTACTGGCTACACAGTAAATCTGCCCTCAATGCTTGGCAGGGATACATCCATGAACAAATGACAGCGGCTCTGGAAACTCAACGAGTGTTTTCACTGGCTGTACTCTCCTTTCTAACGGTATTCCGTGAAGGGGGTGAAACCGTTTTGTTTTTCCTCGGCATTGCCCCTTCTATTAGTTCATTTGATTTATTATTAGGAATTGGGGCCGCAACTGGACTGTTGGCTATTGTAACGATGTTGATGTTAACGCTGGGATTGAAAATTCCGTTGAAACCCTTTTTCCAAATTACCAGTGCTCTTATTTACTATCTAGGGTTCAAGTTTCTGGGTTCCAGTGTTCACGCTTTGCAAGCAGCCAATCTTTTTCCACTACACCCGATCGTTCAGTTGCCTAAAATCCGGCTGTTAGGTTTTTATCCTACTTGGGAGACGATGGCGGTTCAAGCAGCCTTACTTCTGGTTGCAGTAGGTATATTTCTCAAAACCTGGTTGCCTAAAGCCCCCTGGGTAAAATCTGCCCAAGCGATCGAATGAAAATAACTTAAGCGATTGGGAAGTTCTCGGATTGATACGCTTTGGAGTTCTAATTGTACGGTTAAGCACCTGAGGTATTGAGGCAGGTGCACCATAGGCTGGTTGGGGATAAGTGGTGGGATTTGAGAACTGTTTTGCGGAAAGTGGGTAAGTTTGGGGGAGAACGTTCGATCGAATTTCCCCCATGGTCAATTCTACTCCTTGCAAAAAATTCTTCTCTGGGTCAAGAATCTTTCAGGTTGGTTTGCTCAGTTTACTGCTGTGCGTCAGTATCGCATTTTCGGCAAAGGCGATGTGTGGTGCGTTTTTTGCGAGGATCACTGCCGATCTCACTAATACGGCTTCGCGGGTGGTGATTGCCCGTGAAGGGAATAAAACCGTATTTACGATGGCTAATAATTTTCAGGGGAATGTCAAGGAATTTGCGCGAATTGTGCCGATGCCTGTGTTGCCTCGCCGTGAGCAAGTTCGCATTGGTGATAATTTGTTGCTTGAGCAATTGGATCGTTTCACAGCTCCCCGTTTAGCTTCATCTACGTTCTATTTCAACAAGGCTTGGGAGGCGGAATCCCTCGGTTATATTCCCGTTGCATTGGGGTTGTTGGGATTCTGCATTGTGGCTCAGGGGATTGGATGGGTGCGATACTCGCGCTTTTCTTGGCCGTTTGGGCTGGCGGCTCTGTTTTTAATCGCATTTTTGATTGCGGTGATTGTTCCAGCTTCAGTGAATCAGGCTAGCAAGGGAACTAACTCTGCGAAAACATCTGCTCCGCTGGAAATTGCCGATCAATTTTCAATCGGTGAATACAATGTGACGTTGCTCAGTGCGGCGGAATCTGATGCCCTCACAGATTGGCTGAAAAAACAGGGTTATCAACTGCCTCAGGGGGGCGAGCCGATGCTGAAGTCTTACATTCAGGCGGGGATGAAGTTTTTTGTTGTCAATATCAATTTAGAAAAAGTACAACGGACAGAATCGGGGTTTCTGCGCCCGATCGTGGTTGAATATGAATCGCCGCAATTAATGCTACCGATTCGTTTAAGTACGTTAAATGCTCGGAGCGATCAAGATTTAATCGTCTATGTGCTGTCCCCTGACCAGATGGCAGAGGTGGCAAATTATCCCAATCAAACGATGCCAACGGATGGGGTATCGGTACGGGGCGAGATTTCTGGACGAGAGATTCCCACTTGGATTAATTATTATTTTGAAGAGTTTTATCAGGCGGTGTTTCAGAAAGCCTATGAGCAAGCGGGTAAAAATGCTGCTTTTCTCGAATATGCTGGCAAGATTGCCTCTGATGCTTGCAAGCCTTGTACGATGGATTGGGAGCAGGTGGATTCTCTGGTTAAAAATTTACCCAAGTTGGGGGTGTCTTGGTCAGGCACGCAGACACGATCGCAGACCTATGTGACGCGGTTGCATGTTCGGTATAATGCCACCACTTTTCCAAGGGATTTGGAATTTCGGATGTTGCCTGTGGAGGCTCTACGATCGCGGCTTGAAGCAGCAGGAACGCAGGTCACGGCTCAACCCGATTTACTGTTTCAAATCAGATTTGCGAATCTCCATGCCACCGGAACTCCGTTTGGGTTTTCGGCTTTACGGTATTGGCTGAACGATCGAAAAACTGAAGAGAATTTGGTTAACCTAACGGGTTGGAGTCGATCGGAAATTCAGCAAAAACGTCAATCGATTAATCCCAATTCTTAGGCAACTCAGCAGGACTTGACTGGTCATCAGCGTAGTCAAAGTTCCATAAGTAACTCCGTGGATATCTGGCAGCTTATCTAACGTTATTTAAGCGATCGCGGCTATCAGTAATGGATGAATTGAAGGGTATTTCGCGATCGTCGATCTCCGGGGTTTGCTAAAGAAAATTCTAGGGGTGGACGGGTGGGAAACGGCTGTGGGAAGGGCTGAGCGATCGTGAAAACGCTCGACGGATCCGAGGGAAAATCTAGGACTCGGAGGTTCGGAAACGCAGCTTGGACTTCTGCGGTTATGGCAGGCATTCAAGATCTCTTCTATCGTTTAAAACTCTTATCTAATAATGCTTTCATAAATAGACTGAAGGGACTATTTTAGAGTCTGGACTAAAATTGGACTAAATTTTCAGCCCCTAGATCGGCCCTTTTAGCCCCCAATCGCGCACTCCTTTTCCCATGCCAACCCCCTCGGAACAACCCACCTCACCCTCCTAATAGTGCCCCCAGTCTACCTCGATCGGTCGATCGTAAACCCGCGATCGTCGCCCCATTTCTATTTCATTTAACCCCTAACCTGGACTAATCTACCCCTGAAATTTGTACGAAATTTTGAGCCGACTCCAGCCCCAAAACACCCCTCAATATCTAACACAGAACCCACTCATCCGCCGCAAAAATAATGAGTCTCAATCTAGACCCATAACGCTCAAAAATCAGGGTTAGAAATCAGGGTCAAAAATATTTTAGACATCAGGCACCAACGGCAGACGACGAACACGAATACGGCTGGGTTCAACAGTAAGGCTGAACCTTGTTCAAGCTCTCCTTGACACTCAGCAATCACGGTCAGCAGCAGATTCGTTAGCGCTTGGGCACGTAACCTTTCAATCCGGATGCGAATAACTGATGGAGAAATGGCTTCATCGAGTGCTAGCAAAGTGTGAAAATCCGCATCAAGCGTCGCAACAATGCGCCCCTCATTTCTGGCTGTTTGAATGATATCTGCATCTTCAGCCTCAGCCATTCCAACTTCACCAACATGAACAGTATCAATCCCTGCACCGCGTAATAATGCCGCCGCAGAGAGTGGTAATCCCTGATCAAGCAACAGTTTCATAGCGATCGGAAAGTTCAATGATGCGATCGTCCAAGTAGGAAGAGACAAAAATCAAGGCTTGCTGAATATCTTCGTCTTCTAATTCTGGAAACTCGCAACGCAATTCTTCACGATCGGGGTAAGTCGCCAGCAGTTCAATGACCCGACGAACCGTAAGGCGCAGATTACGAATGCAGGGCTGTCCATTCATCCGCTTGGGATTGCTAGTGATGCGATCGAGTTTCATAAAATTCATCCAGTTTCTTACGAAAATCATCATCGTATAGTGCATCTCGCCAATTCTGAGCCGCTATGATTTGCTTAGGTTTAATATTTCTTGCTCCACGTAAATCTGCACCATATAAATCAGCATCGTCCAGTTTGGTATCTCTGAGGTCGGCATTTTGAAGGTTGGCATTTTGAAGGTTGGCATCTCGAAGAATAGCCCATCTTAAAATAGCTTCTTGTAAATTTTCTTCTTCAAGTCCAGCAGATTGAAGATTAGCATGTAGGGCTTTTGCTCCCAAAAGGTCTGCTTTTATTAAGTTAGCGTAGCTTAAATCACTTCTTCCTAGACTTGCCCCACTCAAGTCAGCTCCTCGCAGGTCAGCCCCTTGTAGTTGGGCATCCCACAGCAATCCTTGGGACAGCATTGCCCCTTGTAAAACAGAACCCACCCATCCACCGCAAAAATAATGAGCATTCACTCCGGTTCATCACACTCAAAAAATCAATTCAAACCTACTTCACTTCCCGCTTCTCCATCGGCTTAGGCTGAGACGTTTCCCGCGCAATCTGCTCAACACATTCTGTCAGGTCTTTACGCATAGCATTCGCACTATGCCACTCGCCCCCAAAGAGTCTGCGACCATCCCAATGAACCGCAAAATCCTGAGTATCCTCGATCGAACTCAGCAACGCCTCACTCGACGGAACCTTAAAAAACATCATCCCCATACTAGGAACCATCGGAAACCGCGATGCCAGAACCTCTACATTTTGCGTCTCACCAGACTGCACCAAATCCACCCGCAGCCGCTTCACCCCTTTCCTATCGTGGGGGATCTGCTTGGAAAAAAACATCATCGCCGTTCCAGACTGTTCCCCCTTCCAGTCCATCAAAATCACCCCACCATTCAGCGTCCAAAACGATGCCGAACAGGCGAGGGTAGCCTGTCCCGCCGGAGAACGCCCCACCGTCCACGTTCCTTCAGCAAGCTGGTCAAAGGTCTTACCCGCCGCCTCACCATGGCGCTTCACCAGAAATTCCCGCTGATTTTCGAGCGACGACTGGCGCAGGTGTTCAAAGAAATCCAGCCACTTTTTAGGATCATAGGTAGACAGCCCAGGCAGCCTGACGCCACTGTTATTCATAGGCGGTGGTGCAGGCTGGCTAGGACTACTACTCCCACCACCGCCCCCATCCATCGGCGCACAACCCACCCATCCCGCACTGCCACCCCCGATCGGAAAGAACCCCGGCGGACAGTTCCCCTCCGCCCGCACCCGAGCAGGAACCAGCGCTGCAACAGCGATCGCACCCAGAACAGAAAAGAGATGAACTGGCTTCAATGACTTCAACGACATTTCGACAATCCCCTACAAACGTCACTCGTAATGGACACAATTTCGCCTACCTACCACAGGCGATCGGTAACTTATGCAGTAACCGTTTCTCCTGTCAGCTTGATCAGAAAACTTATTCAGCAAACATCTCAGCCAGAGTAGCAAGCAACATTTTTTGCTCATCTTGGCTGATGCGGCCCAGCTTTTTGACCAAGCGATTTTTATCAACTGTGCGAATCTGATCCAGAACAACTTGCCAATTCTTTCCCTGGAACTGACAAGGAATCCGGGTGGGATAGGAATTCCCCTGAGTCGTCATGGGAGCAATAATCACCGTCGCAATATAACGGTTCATCTCATCCGGCGAGATCACCACACAGGGTTGCGTTTTCTGAATTTCACGACCAACCGTGGGATCTAAGTTGACCAGAAAAACATCAAAACGCTTCACTACCATTCCCATTCCGCTGCATCCCAATGGGTCGTACTGCCCTCACCCAGCAAAACATCATCCTGATTCCTAGCCATTGCCGTAAAAGCCTCCTCCCATCCAGCACGCCGAGGTTGCGCCGTACGAATCGTTAAACAATCCCCCTGCACTTCAATCTCAACGTCTTCCTGAATACCACTTTGCTCCAAAAGGAGTTTAGGAATCCGGACACCTTGGGAGTTACCAATTTTAACGATGCGAGTCTTGATAACCGTGCCCATACCCAGATACCCAAAACGGCAAGAGTATAATTACATCGTAGTCACCAGGAAGACCCCTGTCAAGTAATGGGGAACCCCAATGTAGCGTGACATCCCCAGGAAAGTTTGAAGGCAACCCACTCTCCACGATCGACGGGCACTATGGGGGGTATGTGATGCGGATTGTAGATTACCCCGAAACGCACAGTCGAAAGCGACATCCCTCTTCCTGCCCCCGCAACAAGATGCACGCCATCACTTCCAACTCAGATATTGCACCCATCAAATCGATCGAGTCATCATCCCAATCATCTTCATCCTCTGGTAATGCTTCCTAATAGCGACGTAATTCAGCTAGTAGCCCCTGAACAGCCTCAATACCGCGCCTGACCTCAAACCACTGAGGCACAACACTCCACATCACTTCACCTTGAAAATAGTAGACCCCATCAACTAATTCACTACCTTGCTCAACTTCTTCAATCTCCTCCTCCCCAAAAGGCATATCTTCACGAGTGCTATTCACAAAACAGCCTAAAGCCTCCACTCCGACCTTAGCTGACAGGGCATCCAGCGTTTCCATTACTAACGCAATTGTTTTCCAATCAACAGATTCCGAGTGCAAAAAAGAGCACTTATCGTATCCCTCTAACACTGGAAAAATTTGAACACCCATAATTTCAAAACCTGAGCCGAAAATAGGTTCCTCGGATAGCTGATGTGTTCCAGTACACCCTGCGATTGTTTGGGTTATGTGGAAACCATTGTTTCTGGGCGGCTACTCAGAGTCACGAAGTAAGCTTGATAAAGCTTCTCGCTGGGTGTCACTGAAATCACTCCGTTGGAGCAAGGCTTGGATTTCCGCACAGAATTTAGTGTCGTCAAAACTTGGCTGCTTTCGTAAAGCATTTACTACTTCAAGGAAAACAAATAGGACGTCTCCAATTGATTCGCCAAAAACAGCTGCTATGGATTGCAAGTTTTCGTCATTCATAGAGTGAGATTCGAGGGTAACTGGCTTAAGTATAATGCCCCTCTCAAGCCAATGCTTCTGTCCAGCTAATTTGAATACTTGTACACGATCGCCCTAGAAAAATCCTGTTCCCATAACTGCGCCTGCATGAGGTATCGTTGTGCTGCGGCTACTAGGGTTCTAACTTAGACCGAGTTGGCGTTTAACTTGATCCAGTGAAATAGTCTGAGTTTGGCTAGCTCGTTGCTCTAAAAAATTCATCAACTTCTGATTTCGACGTGTTTGCGCGATTTCAACCTCGAAGTCATCAATAGCACTGAGTATGAACTCTCGTCCGTCAGCCAACTTGATAATCACATCTTCATCAGTAGCCTGCTCAAATACCGAACGGATCTCAGTAAGATCTTCTGGAAGCGTAATAGTTCTCATAAATCGTACTCCTCGCCATGGATAAAGAGCATATTTCCTTCCTTGTAACCGATCGCCTCGATTTTGACGATCGATAACTCCGTATCAACATCATAAAACACTCGAATGTGATCAATACGAAGCTCCCACTCAGCTAAGACATTGGGTCGTAGTCGTTTCCGATTCCGGGTTGGCTGAGTCGGTTGGTAGGAAAGTTGAGTCTCAATTGCTGAAATAATTTGTCGTTGTTCATAGGCTCTAAAAAGTTGCAAATCTCCTAAGGCATCTAACGTGAAATCAAGTTGGAACATCACTGTTTCAATGCAAGTCGTGCCTAATTATGCACTTCAGTCATCCCGATCGCCCAAGCCGAGGTGCAGCCCCCCAAATTGACCCTTAATTAAATCCCAAGTTGCCCGATCGCATCACCCTTATCTTCCCTACAATTGTTGGCAATTTTCAACAGACTTTTCCAATTTTTTCTAACTCAAAAGTCGCCTCATTCAGCATTTCTTGATCATTCGAGTGGCCCCCATCAATCCCCTCTTAATTGATTCGCCATAGAGAAAAATCGATCGTAGGTTTTACTCCTACCAAAACAAACCCAATCGATCGCCTTTTCCCTAGCACAATAGCTAAAAAATGAAAAATTACCTACAGAAATAGCCTGCATCTAGCACTAAACTAGGGCATTTCCAGACCCTGACCTATCCCCAGCAACCCCGCCCATTCTCCCCAAAACCTCCCTAAAATCCCCAAAATCATTCAACCTTTTCGAACCCCTCAAGTTTGAAATAAAACTTGTTGGATCACATGACAGATCTGAGATCTTTCTTAAAACTTGACACTCTAAGCCGTCTTTATTAGAAAATCCAGATTAGCAAACCCAGGTTACCTAGAGTTAAGAGTTCCCTGCCTCTAGATGACCCTAATTTTTATCCGCTAGGGCATCAATAATGAATTATTCTCTCCCACGCAAACAAGGACTCTACGATCCCCAATTTGAACACGATGCCTGCGGCGTTGGGTTCGTCGTGCACATGAAAGGCCAGCGATCGCACGACATCGTTCAACAGGCATTAACCATCTTGGTAAACCTGGAGCATCGCGGCGCGTGCGGTGCCGAAATCAACACCGGAGACGGCGCAGGCATCCTCACCCAAATTCCCCATACCTTCCTGCAAAAAGTCGCCAGCGCCGCCCAAATCACCCTGCCCGAACCCGGTCAGTACGGCGTTGGCATGATCTACGGCTCCCCCGATCCCGCCCAGCGCACCGCCGGACGCCAAACCTTTGAACAGATCGTCCAGGAAGAAGGCCAAACTATCCTTGGCTGGCGCGACGTTCCCACCGACAACAGCGCCCTCGGTGACACCGCCAAAGCCAGCGAACCCTGCATGCAGCAAGTGTTCATCCAACGGGCCGCCGATCTAGCCGACGACCTCGCCTTCGAGCGCAAACTCTACATCATCCGCAAACGCGCCCACAACGCCATTCGCGCCACCGGCATCGACCCCTGCTGGTATCCCGCCAGCCTCTCCTGCCGCACCCTCGTCTACAAAGGGATGCTCCTGCCGGATCAGGTCGGCAGCTACTACCCCGACCTCCACGATCCCGACTTCACCAGCGCCCTGGGCCTCGTCCATTCCCGCTTCAGCACCAACACCTTCCCCAGTTGGGAGCGATCGCACCCCTACCGCTACATCGCCCACAACGGCGAAATCAACACCCTGCGCGGCAACATCAACTGGATGCACGCCCGCCAATCCCTCTTTGCCTCAGACAGCTTCGGCGACGACCTGAAAAAGGCCCACCCAGTGATCAACATCGACGGCAGCGATTCCCTGATTTTTGACAACGCCCTCGAACTCATGGTGCTGTCCGGGCGCTCCCTGCCCCACGCCGTCATGATGATGATCCCAGAACCCTGGGCCGCCCACGAGTCCATGGATGACGCCAAAAAAGCTTTTTATGAATACCACGCCTGCTTGATGGAGCCCTGGGATGGCCCCGCATCGATCGCCTTTACTGATGGCAGCGTCATGGGAGCTGTGCTCGATCGCAACGGTCTGCGCCCCTCCCGTTACTACGTCACCAAAGACGACCTCGTGATCATGGCGTCGGAGGCCGGCGTTCTGCCGATCGAACCCGATCGCGTCGCCCACAAAGGCCGTCTGCAACCCGGTCGCATGTTCCTCGTAGACATGAACCAAGGCCGCATCATTGCCGATGAAGAAATCAAAAACGAAATCGTCAATGCCCAGCCCTACCGGGAATGGTTAAACCAATATTTAGTCGATCTAACAACGCTACCGGAGCAAGCCCAGCCATCCCTAGCAGAAACACTAACGTTAATCCAACGGCAAATGGCCTTTGGCTACACCTTTGAACAGGTACGGATGCTGCTAGCTCCCATGGCCCGCGATGGCGTAGAAGCGGTAGGTGCGATGGGGGCTGATACGCCGCTGTCGGTGCTGTCCGACCAGCCTAAACTGCTCTACGACTACTTCCAGCAACTGTTCGCCCAGGTGACCAACCCCCCGATCGACTCCATCCGGGAAGAAATCATCACCTCCGCCGAAACCACGATCGGCTCCGAACGCAACCTACTCAAACCCGAGCCGGAAAGCTGCAACCTGATCAAGCTCAAAACCCCTATCCTCAGCGACGCCGACCTGGCTAAGCTCAAGCACATTGCCAACGACAGCTTTAAGTCCCTCACCCTGCCGATCCTCTTCGATCCCACCCAGGGCACCGCAGGTCTAGAAGCCGTCCTCAAGCAAATCTTTGCCCAGGCCGATGCCGCGATCGCCGAGGGTGTGAATATCCTGATTTTGAGCGATCGGGACATCAGCGCCACCCAAGCCCCCATTCCCGCCCTCCTCGCCGTCGCTGGACTGCACCACCACCTGATCCGCCAGGGCACCCGCACCCGCGTCGGCATCGTCCTAGAATCCGGGGAACCCCGCGAAGTTCACCACTACGCCCTCCTGATTGGCTACGGTTGCGGCGGCATCAATCCCTACCTGGCTTTTGAAACGATTCAAGAGCTCATCAACGAAGGCTTACTGGTCAACGTAGACTACGCCACCGCCTGCAAAAACTACATCAAAGCCGCCACCAAAGGCGTCATCAAAGTCGCCTCCAAAATCGGCATTTCCACCATCCAAAGCTATCGCGGCGCGCAAATTTTCGAAGCGATCGGCCTCAACCAATCCGTCATCGATCGCTACTTCACCTGGACAGCCTCCCGCATTGAAGGCGTGGGCATTGATGTCCTGACAGAAGAAGCCCTGCTACGCCATCACAACGCCTTCCCCGATCGTCCCGCCAACGCCCCCACCCTGGATGTCGGCGGTGAATACCAGTGGCGCAAAGACGGCGAAGCCCACCTCTTTAGCCCCCAAACCATCCACACCCTGCAAAAAGCCGTACGGGAAGGCAACTACGACCTGTTCAAGCAATACGCCGCCCTCGTCAACGAGCAGAACCAGAAGTTCTTCACCCTGCGCGGCCTACTGCAATTCAAACACCGCCAACCCATTCCCCTAGAGGAAGTCGAACCGATCGAAGACATCATGCAGCGCTTCAAAACCGGGGCCATGAGCTACGGCTCCATCTCCAAGGAAGCCCACGAAGCCCTGGCGATCGCCATGAATCGCATCGGCGGCAAGTCCAACACCGGGGAAGGCGGCGAAGACCCCGATCGCTACACCTGGACCAACGAGCAGGGCGATTCCAAAAACAGCGCCATCAAACAAGTGGCTTCTGGTCGCTTTGGCGTCACCAGCCTCTACCTCTCCCAGGCCAAGGAAATTCAAATCAAAATGGCCCAAGGAGCCAAGCCCGGAGAAGGCGGTCAACTTCCCGGCAAAAAGGTCTATCCCTGGATTGCCAAGGTGCGCCACTCCACCCCCGGCGTCGGCCTCATTTCCCCTCCGCCCCACCACGACATCTACTCGATCGAAGACTTGGCGGAACTAATCCATGACTTGAAAAACGCCAACCGGGAGGCCCGCATCAGCGTCAAACTCGTCTCCGAAGTCGGCGTCGGCACGATCGCCGCTGGGGTTTCCAAGGCCCACGCCGATGTCGTCCTCATCTCCGGCTACGACGGCGGCACCGGAGCCTCCCCCCAAACCTCCATCAAACACGCCGGGTTACCCTGGGAATTAGGCTTGGCCGAAACCCACCAAACCCTGGTGCTCAACAACCTGCGATCGCGCATCGTCGTGGAAACCGACGGCCAAATGAAAACCGGACGGGATGTCGTCATTGCCGCCCTGCTGGGGGCAGAGGAATTCGGCTTTGCCACCGCGCCCCTCGTCACCCTCGGCTGCATCATGATGCGGGTCTGCCACCTCAACACCTGCCCCGTGGGCGTCGCCACCCAAGACCCCCAACTGCGGCAACATTTCACCGGAGATCCGGCCCACACCGTCAATTTCATGCGCTTCGTCGCCCAGGAAGTGCGGGAACTCATGGCCCAACTCGGCTTCCGCAGCCTGAATGAAATGATCGGACGCACCGATGTCCTAGAACCCAAACAGGCGATCGACCACTGGAAAGCCAAGGGACTGGACTTCTCCAAGATCCTCTATCAGCCCCAGGTCGGCGAAGATGTAGGCCGCTACTGCCAAATTCCCCAAGACCACGGCCTCGCAAAATGCCTGGATCTCACCGTCCTCCTAGATCTGTGCAAACCCGCGATCGAAGACGGCAAACCCGTCAAAGCCACCCTACCCATCAAAAACACCAACCGCGTTGTCGGCACCATCCTCGGCCACGAAATCACCAAACGCCACTGGGAGGGCCTCCCGGAAGATACGGTGCATCTCCACTTCCAAGGCAGCGCTGGACAGAGCTTCGGAGCCTTCGTGCCCAAGGGCGTCACCCTGGAACTGGAAGGCGATGCCAACGACTACCTGGGCAAGGGACTGAGCGGTGGCAAAATCATCCTCTATCCCCCCGCTGGCTCTAGCTTTGTCCCCGCCGAAAACATCATCACGGGGAACGTCGCCTTCTACGGAGCCACCGGCGGCGAAGCCTACATCTGCGGCATGGCCGGAGAGCGCTTCTGTGTCCGAAATTCCGGGGTTCATGCCGTCGTGGAAGCCGTCGGAGACCATGGCTGCGAATACATGACGGGCGGGAAAGTGGTCATCCTGGGCACCACGGGACGCAACTTCGCCGCTGGCATGAGCGGTGGAGTCGCCTACATCCTGGACGAAGCCGGAGACTTTGCCACCCGCTGCAATACCCAAATGGTCGGCCTGGAAAAACTGGAAGATCCGGAGGAAATCAACGACCTCCAGCAAATGCTCCAGCGCCACGTCCACTACACCCAGAGCCAAAAGGCCGCCGAGATTCTGGCCCACTGGTCAGACACCGTGCCCAAGTTCGTCAAAGTCATGCCCAAGGACTACAAGCGCGTCCTACAGGCGATCGCCGCTGCCATGGCCGATGGACTCACCGGAGACGAAGCCCTCGCCGCTGCCTTCGAAGCCAACGCCCGCGATGTGGCCCGCATTGGCGGCAGTTAGCCCGATCGCACTCCTCGTCTTCTTTTCCCCTCCGCCCTTACCGATCTACGAAACACCAACCATGGGAAAACCAACCGGCTTTATCGAATTCCTCCGCGAAATCCCGGCAGAAGTTGCGCCGCTCGATCGCCTGCGTAACTGGGATGAATTCCACCTCGAAATGCCCGAGGAAAACCTCCGCACCCAGGGCGCACGCTGCATGGACTGCGGCATCCCCTTCTGCCACACGGGCACCATCATCAGCGGCATGGCCAGCGGCTGCCCGATTAACAACCTGATTCCCGAATGGAACGACCTGGTCTATCGCGGCCTCTGGCAAGAAGCCCTCGATCGGCTCCACAAAACCAACAACTTCCCCGAGTTCACAGGCCGCGTCTGTCCCGCCCCCTGCGAAGGCTCCTGCGTCCTCGGCCTCAACAACCCGCCGGTCACCATCAAAAACATTGAATTTTCCATCGCCGAAAAGGGCTGGGAAGAAGGCTGGATCACCGCCCATCCCCCCAGCAAACGCACGGGTAAACGGGTCGCCGTTATTGGCTCTGGCCCCGCCGGACTCTGCGCCGCCGCCCAACTCAACCTGGCGGGCCATGAAGTGACGGTCTTTGAACGCGCCGATCGGCCCGGTGGACTGCTCATGTATGGCATCCCCAACATGAAGCTGGATAAACAGGATGTCGTTCTGCGGCGGCTGAATCTTCTGGAGGCCGAAGGCGTCAAATTTATCTGCAACACTGAAGTCGGCAAAGACTTCCCCGCCGAAAACCTCCTGAAGGAATTTGATGCCACCATCCTCTGCACCGGAGCCACCAAGCCCCGCGATCTGCCCATTCCAGGCCGCGAGTTGCAGGGCATCCACTTTGCCATGGAATTCCTCACCGCCAACACCCAAGCCCTTCTCGATGGCCACCCCGGCAGCGATTACATTTCCGCCGCTGGCAAAGATGTCGTCATCATCGGTGGGGGCGACACGGGTACTGACTGCGTGGGCACCTCCCTGCGCCAAGGGTGCAACAGCCTGGTGCAGCTAGAAATCATGCCCAAACCGCCATCGGAGCGGGCTGCTAACAATCCCTGGCCGGAATGGCCCAAGGTCTACAAAATGGACTACGGCCAAGAAGAAGCCGCCGCCGTCTATGGCGACGATCCTCGGGTTTACACCACTACCGCCACCCACTTTGAAGGCGACGACAACGGCCAAGTCAAAGCCGTCCACACCGTCCAAGTGGAATGGACGAAAAACGACCAAGGCCAATTCATTCCCAAGCCCATTCCCGGCACCGAAAAAGTGCTACCCGCCCAACTCGTGCTGCTAGCCATGGGCTTCCTCGGCCCCGAACAACCGTTGCTGGATGCTCTGGGATTAGAACGGGATGGCCGCAGCAACGTCAAAGCCGACTACGGTCAATACACCACCAGCATCCCTGGTGTCTTCGCTGCGGGTGACTGCCGACGGGGTCAAAGCTTAGTTGTCTGGGCCTTCAACGAAGGTCGAGGAGCCGCCCGCGAATGCGATCGCTACCTCATGGGCAGCACTGACCTCCCCTAAGCCCGATCGAACCCTTACTTCAACCCTAAAAATCCCCTTGTGATGGGGCCACTGGGTACATTCCCACCAAGAATGCACCGCCCCAGTCGCCCGATCTCGGGGGATTTTTGCCAATGCTAGAATCGCGGTATTGCAGCCCAGGAGCCGTTCGACCATGAACCAACCCACCGCCACCACCCCGCTGCCTAACATGGTGCCCTTACCCACCATGCACGACCTCCCTAGCGACGACCCCCTGGAGCCCGGTTTGCCCGACGAATTTCATGGAATCCAACCCCAACTCCTCGCTGAAACCCTACGTTTACAGGACTACGCTGCCAGCGAAATCTTCTGCGCCTTTGACTTGAACTTGTACTACGACCCAACGAATACAGGCTGGTACAAGCGCCCCGACTGGTTCCTCGTCGTCGGCGTACCCCGTCTGTATCAAGGTAAAACTACCCGTTCTAGCTATGTCACCTGGGACGAGAAAGTTAACCCAGTGATGGTGATTGAATTCCTCTCTCCCGGCACAGAAGCAGAAGACCTGGGGCCATTTTCCAGTAAACCACAAGCTCCAGTGACACCCGGTAAGCCACCCAGCAAATTCACCGTCTACGAGCAAATTCTGCAAATTCCCAACTATCTCATCTTCAACGAAACCGATCGACAATTGCGGTATTTCCGACTAGAAAATGGACAGTACGAAGAACAGTCGATCGCGACCCAAAACCCACGCATCTGGATACCTGAAATCAACCTAGGACTAGGACTCTGGAACGGCACCTTTCGCGGCATTCCCCAAGACTGGTTACGCTGGTGCGACGCTGATGGCAATTGGTTGCTCACTGAAACTGAAATCGAACGACAAGCCCGATCGCGACTCGAAGCCTATCTACGGTCTCAAGGCATCGACCCCAACAATCTCCCCGAATAGCCCCCAATGCTAGAATCACGGTATTGCAGCCCAGGAGCCGTTCGACCATGAACCAACCCGTCACCACCCCACCGCTGCCTAACATGGTGCCCTTACCCACCATGCACGACCTCCCTAGCGACGACCCCCTGGAGCCCGGTTTGCCCGACGAATTTCATGGCCTACAGCCGCAATTGCTAGCCGAAACGTTACGGCTAACGGATTACGCTGAAACTGAAGTCTTCTACGCCTTCGACCTAAACCTCTACTACGACCCAACGAATACGGGCTGGTACAAGCGCCCCGACTGGTTCCTCGTCGTCGGCGTACCCCGTCTCTATCAAGGCAAGATGACTCGTTCCAGCTATGTCACCTGGGACGAGAAAGTTAACCCAGTGATGGTGATTGAATTCCTCTCTCCCGGTACCGAATCAGAAGACCTAGGGCCGTTTGCCAGTAAACCTCCCTCCCCAGCCATACCCAGCAAACCGCCCAGCAAATTCACCGTCTACGAGCAAATTCTGCAAATTCCCAATTATTTAGTCTTTAACGAAACCGATCGACAGTTACGGTACTTCCGACTAGAAAATGGACAGTACGAAGAACAGTCGATCGCCCCTCAAAATCCATTGATTTGGATACCTGAAATCAACCTAGGATTGGGACTCTGGAATGGCACTTTTCGTGGCATTCCCCAGGAATGGTTACGCTGGTGTGATGCCGATGGTAACTGGTTACTGACTGAAGCTGAAATGGAACGACTAGCCAAAGAACGGGAACGGCTAGCCAAAGAACAAGCAGAACTCCGTGAGCAACAGGAGCGACAGGCCAAAGAACAAGAACAACAAGCCCGATCTCGACTCGAAGCCTATCTCCGATCGCAGGGCATCGATCCAGACAATCTTCCTGAATAACTTGATCGCAGGCTAATGACTTAGTTAAATGACTTAGTTACTTGAAGCGGTAGGCAACTGATGGTAAGCGCAAACCGCCCCCGATCGTAACGTCGGACAAGGATTCTGCTTCATTGGCATCCCCAATAATTCCAACCGCTTCAACCCTACCAACGGCAGCAAATCCTGAGTTCCGGCCTCCGTCAGCAACGTATTATTCAACGTCAGCACCTCTAACCCAATCAAACCAGCCAGCGGACGCACATTCTCCACCAAATTTCCATCCAAACGCAACTCTCGCAAATACGTCATTAACGTCAACGGCGACAAATCTCGTACCCGATTGCCTTGCAACGCTAAAGAAGTCACATCCTTCAACGCCGCCAACGCCGAAACATCTTGAATTTGATTATTCTGTAACGATAGCGATCGCAAACCCTGCAATCGCGCCAACGGCGTGACATCCGTCAATCCCACCCCATCCAACGTCAAACTCGTCAGCTTCGGCAAACTCGCGATCGCCCCCAACTCCTTCACCACACTGTCCCGAATCACCAGCGTCTTCAGATTCACCAAACCAGCCAGCGGCGACCAATTTTCGATCGGGTTCCGATTCAAGACCAACGTTTCCAACGTCGTCAGCATTCCCACAGGCCGCAGATCCCGAATTCCCGTTCCCGACAGATCCAACACCTTCTGCTTAGCCAAGCCCTGAGCCGCTCGATCGCACTGGGTTGTCCCCGCCACCCGCAGCAACACCTCCATTGTGTGGCGACTCTCCGCCGACAACTTGCTCCGTTTCCCACACATCGCTTGAAACAAATCATTCCGTGCCACGGTTCCCTGCTTCGCCCCCGGCTTTTTAGCAGGACTTGGCGACTTCTGACTCGGCTTTTTTGTGGGTTTCTTAAACCGTACCTGAGCACCTTGTACCGGGGTAGCTTTCCCCTGCCCCGATCGCGCTGCATACCCTGGCTCCGTCCCCACCAAGCCACCGAGCAAAATTCCCAATACCCAAAACACACGAAAACCTTGGCTAGCCATGGACAGAACCTCAACCAATCCCACAAAAACTAACAGGATTCTTAAAAACTCGAGCATTACGCCCGATCGACCCGACAATAATAGCCTGTCACAGCCTTGAGGAATCACCTTCATGGCCTATTTTTGTACACTCAATATCGGACAAGACCTCTACCTTGACAATGACCAACACAATACGATCGTCACCCTCACCCACAGCCTGGGCTTCACCAGCACCACCAGCCAAACCCTCCCCACCGGAACCTGGCAACTCCCCCCGGAAGTCTGGAAAACCAGCCAAGGCATCATCATCAAACTAACCACCGTCCAACAGCGCTATTTTCTGCTCATTCAAGGGAACTGGGTTTACCTCCTGAGCAGCCCCCTCAATCTCAACAACGCCCTCCGGCTACCGCTCCTCAATCCCGACCAACCCACCGACCCAGCGCCCACCTTCTTGACCCAAGCACAGTGCTAAAACAGACCTAAAACAACACAAAGAACAACGCTAAATCAATCAAACCGCAACGCTAGACATCCCCCAACCAGACAATTAGAGCAGACGATCGAGAGCCCATTTCAAGCTAGACACCCTCGATCGTCCCTCCCAATCTCCCTAGCAATCTACCTTGCTAGAGACAGCCTATGCCAAAATTCCACCCACTCCCCACTCCCCAAATCCCACGCCCCATCTACTACCGTGCTTTCTTCCAGCCCCTACACCAACACCGAATGGCAAACCATCCAACACCTCGGCCAACAGGTTGAACAATCCCTGCAAGAACAACAAGTTGGCCTCCTGATGGGCGGTGAACCCACGTTTATCTCGATCGACGACTTTGAATCCCCCCAATGGACGATCGCAGCCCTCGGCGACGAAAAATTCGCGATCGCCCAGCAACTCCTACAAAAACTGCAACACCGCTTCAACCACCCCGGCAGCATCCTACTCCACAGCATCGGCAAATCCTATCCCGGCGAATCCATTCCCCGCTGGGCCTTAGGCTGCTACTGGCGCGAAGATGGCCTTCCCATCTGGCACAATCCCACCCTCCTAGCCCCAGCCAACCCCCAACTCTCCCCCTGCACCGATCCCTATCCCTTCCTGCACCACCTCACCCAACTCCTCCACCTCAATCCCGCCCACATCCTCCCCGCCTACGAACCCGACACCGACCTTAACAACGACCCAGCAGGCTACGTCCTGCCCCTGCTACCCATCGATCGCGATCCCAACGCACCCACTTCTAACCCCATCTGGACAAGCTGCACCTGGGAACTCCCGACCCCTTCCCTGGAACTCCTCCCCGGCAGCGCCCCGATCGGCCTCCGTCTTCCCCTGCACCAACTTCCCAAAGACCACCTCCTCACCGAAGCCCACCCCACCCTCCACCCCAACGAACCCATCACCCTCCCAC
>NZ_JBLZFX010000066.1:0-33027 GCF_050753345.1 Alkalinema pantanalense CENA528
GGCTTGGTACACTGAACGTAATCAATTGCAAAAGGCAGTAGATTGGCAGTTTACTACTGCCGATGCTCGGATTCGACTGAAGCGCCTCTATCCACAAATTGAAAACTGACAGTCCACTAGGGCGTTGTTTGAGGGATTTCATACCACTGGGCTAGTTTTTCTTCCAGAGTAGCTTGAATAGCTTGACTCACGGCTTCGATCGATAATGCAGCGTCAATGCGCAGAATGCGATCGGGGTGGGCTTGGTGCAATTCCGTAAATCCCTGGCGTACCCGTTGGTGAAAGGCGAAGTCAGCTTGTTCAATGCGATCGCGGCTACCCCTCGCTTGGGCACGGGCCAGACCCAGTTCCACATCCAAATCTAGCCAGAGGGTTAAGTCCGGCGCTAGACCCTCGGTGGCAATGGTATTGAGTTGATGAATCAATGGGAGGTCTAAGCCCCTGCCATAGCCCTGATAGGCCACAGTAGAGTCGGTATAGCGATCGCACAGGATTAGAGTTCCTTGGGCTAGTAGGGGGGTTAGGTAGCCGGATACATGCTGGGCGCGATCGGCCGCATAAAGTAACAGTTCTGTCCGATCTTGCATGGGTTCCATATCGGGCGTCAGTAAAACCTGACGAATCTTTTGGCACAAAGCCGTACCACCGGGTTCGCGGGTGGATTGAATAGAGACGATCGGGGTGGACTGTTGTAACTTCTCTAACCAACCGCTGTCAATGAGCCATTGTTGAGTGCGCTGGAGTTGCGTCGTCTTGCCACAACCTTCGCCGCCCTCAAATACGATGAACTTTCCCCGTTTCTCCATTATGTGCAGTCCCTATTCGGCAACCTACAGATTCTCCTACATCCCGGTTATCCTATCTCCTGGTCTACCATCCTAGTGATTGAAAGATCCGCTGCCAGGGACGACGTCGATTAAATTCCCATTCACCATCGTCCTATCAGTACTAGACCCTGGTGTAAACTTTGCCGTATTTTGAGACATACTCATGGGACGTGGGATAGACATTGTCTGAATTGATGTCTGAATCGACTAGTCCGATCGAGGAACCGTTGAGTTGTCCTTCGATCGAGTACAACATAAGGGTGATCTGTTGATTTCGATAAAGCAAGCTACAAGCTGGGGGTGGTTATGGCTCGTTATACTGCGCTGTTTACCGTTGGGATCGCAGTTAATGATCTGCATAGGGTGTTGCGCAAGGTTTTGGAGTCTTGCCGCCTAGAAGTCATTTACGATACTTCAGAATACATGATGGCTCGGGAAATTCCCGGACAAGTTCCCTTTCCAAAATTAGTGACGGTGGAGATCTTGATCGATCGCACCACTGCGACTGACCAGGAAATTCGAATGAAGTTTGTCATCAAAAACGAAGAGCTACCGCTGCAAGTGGATAATCACTGCCATCAGATGTTTGATGAGATTTACAAGGCAGTGAATGAAACCAATCAATGGAAACTCATTGAAACAGTCAGTGGCTAAGGGATGGTTCAGAAGCTAGATTACAGCCTAATCAGCTTTGCCTAACAACAATCAACGCCCTCCACTACGGTGACCCCAGGGGATAGTCGCAAACTTACTCCTGGGTGACTTATTTGCAGTGACTTATTTGCTTAGGGAGATTATTTTCCTGGAGGGCTTAATCGCGATCGGGCATTCAACCAGGCCAAAAGACTCAGTAGGCCAAGATCTTAAGCTGCCGTCACCTCAGCAGCGCCCAAGTCACCAATTTCCTAATCGATCTCATCATCCCCGAGATCCTCGGGATCGCCCACCATGCCGGGGCTGATCAGGGTAATGTCAAATTCATCGGGGGGAACCGTTTGCACAGCTTCCCGTTTCAGCAAATAGTAAATTGCCCGTACCTGTGGCCCAAACACCACTTCATCTGCATCGTGTAGGTCATGGGTTTGCAGCTTGCGTCCATTGATCAGCAACCCATTTGCACTCGCTTGTCCGCGCAGATTGCCATCCACAATGCGGTAGTAGTAGCTGCCATCTTCCTTGGGGAGTTGCACCAAGGTCGCATGGCGACGAGAAACAAATTGTGACACTAATCGAATATCACAGCGAGGATCACGACCGATCGAATAGACGGGAGCATCCAGGTTAAATTCTCGCCGACCTTTGTCGTCTTCAATGATGAGCAGATGGTTTTGGCGCGGTTCTGAAGGCATGTCGCGTGGTGGTTCCCGTGGCTAAAGACAATAATAAATTACACCATAGGTCTTTCAGTACAACCATAAACCTGCCCGGAGTAAATGACATCGGTCAACATGCTCAATCCTCAAGGGGTGGCTCTAACTGACTGACAGGTGATTGGGTGATTAGGTTATCGAGTGGCAGGTTGTTGAGGGATGAGTTGTTGAGTAACAAGTTGTTGAGTGACGAGTCGATGAAAGTGCCCTCGGAGCAACAGGGAGTTCAGGACAACACTGATGGAACTGAGTGCCATGAGGAATCCTGCGCCTCCTGGACTCAACAGGATCCGAAAGTGGGGTAGTAAAACTCCTGCTGCGATCGGAATGGATACTGCATTGTACCCAAATGCCCAGACTAAGTTTTGACGAATTGTGTCTAAAATTTGCCGACTGAGGTGAAATGTCAAAACGACATCGGCGAGGCGATCGCGCATCAAGACCAAACCTGCGGTTTCTGCGGCGACTTCCGTACCAGATTTGAGGGCAATCCCCACATCCGCTTGCGCCAGGGCAGGCGCGTCGTTGATGCCATCTCCTACCATCCCCACTCGATGGCCCTGGACTTGGAGTTGGGCGATCGCCTGGGATTTTTCCTCGGGCTTCACTTCGGCAATCACTTGATCGGTCTCAAGCCCCAGGGCTTGAGCGACGGCTTGAGCGGTTTCCCGGCGATCTCCCGTCAGTAATAGAACTCGCAACCCTTCCTGTTGTAGTGTTTGCAGCGTAGACCGGGCATCGCTGCGCAGGGGATCCTGGATGCCAAACAGGCCGACCCACTGTTGATCGATCGCCATGTGAACGATCGTGGTGCCTTGGTGGGCTAATTCCGTTTCCTGGGTTTTGGCTTCCGGCGGTAGGGAGACTTGATGCTGGGTTAGCCAAGCCGCATTGCCCAGTAGCAGGCTAGAAGACAGTGTTTCAGACAGTGCTTCAGACAGTGTTTCAGACAGTGCCTCAGACGGTGTCTCAGAGGACTGTTCCTCCCAGGTCACCTGGGCCGAGACGCCTAGGCCAGCCTGGGTCTGGAAATTCGTGGCAGGGAGTAGGGGTAAATCCTGTTGACTTGCAGTCTGAACGATCGCGGTGGCGAGGGGATGAATCGTGCCCTGTTCGACCGAGGCTGCTAATTGCAACAACTGGGAGGCCGTAAACCGTTGGGTAAGGTGAGCCGCAACGTGGATTACCGTCGCTGAGGGTTGACCTTGGGTCAGGGTGCCCGTTTTATCAAAGACAAGGGTATCCAGGGTTCGCACCCGTTCCAAAACGTCCCCTCCCCGAATCAGGAGACCATTTTCGGCCCCTAAACTGGAACCCACGAGCAAAGCGGTTGGTGTGGCTAACCCGAGGGCACAGGGGCAGGCAATGACCAAGACGGCGATCGTGAGTTTGAGGCTGAGGAGCAGGGGAGATAGAGAGGGATCTGGCGCTACAGCATCTGTATGGGCAGTCATCGGGAAGGGCAGGTGGTGGTGCGGTATCTGGCTACCGTAGCTCAGCACCTCCGGCCACCAGTGCAGCCCCAGAAAATACCAAAAGAGAAAGGTCAACCCAGCCAAAGCCATGACCCCGTAGGTAAAGTAGCCTGCGACGGTATCGGCCAATCGTTGGATGGGGGCTTTGCGGGTTTGGGCTGTTTCGACTAACTGGATAATCCGCGCCAGGGTTGTATTTTCACCCGTGTGGGTCACTTGAAGTACGATCGCCCCGGATTGATTCAGGGTGCCCGCAGAGACGGCATCTCCGATGCGCTTGACCACGGGCGCAGATTCCCCGGTCAACATAGATTCATCGATCGTGGATTCACCCAGCAAAATTTCGCCATCGATCGGCACCTGTTCTCCTGGTAAAACCTGCACCCATTCCCCCACCCGCAAGTGCTCGACAGGTACTTCGATCGCACCGGGAGCGATTACGGGCAATGGCGGGAGATCGGGTTGCTCCGGAGACGCGCTAGACCATTGGACTTTCACCAGGCGGGCAATGCGGGGCTGCAACGCTAACAGACTTTGGAAAGAAGCAGCGGCACGGTGGCGGGCCTGTTGCTCCAAGGTACGGCCTAGGAGAATAAAGCCAATCAGCATGACGGGCTCATCGAAAAAGCACTCCCAGCCCAGCGTGGGGTTAATCAACGCCACTAAGCTCGTCAGAAACGCCGTCAAAGCCCCTAGGCCAATCAGCGTATTCATAGTGGGGGCACCGTGCCAAAGGCCCTTCAGGCCATCCCACACCAGCGCACGACCCGGAATCAACAGGGCAGCGGTGGCCAGTCCAGCGTGGAACCCATCATTGCCCAGACCAGGAATGGCAAGCCCGATCGCGTCTGACACATGTCCGATCGTGGAAATCAGCAAAAGCCCGATCGCGATGATTAAATCCCGCCGTTGGCGCTGGGCTTGGGCTTGGCGCAGGGTGGCTAAATCCGCTAATCCGGATTGCAGGGAAGGACTGCTAGACTGCCTTACCTGGCTGGGAAAACCTGCTTGGGTCAAGACCTGGGTTAAGGTTTGGGCGAATTCCTGGGCATCAACCTCCGATTCGCAGGTAACGGTTGCGACTTCGGTGACCAGATTGACGCAGGCGGACTGAACACCGGGTTGTTGAGCGAGCTTGCGTTCTACGGCTCTAACACACCCTGCACATTTCATCCCAGTCACATCGAGGGTGAGAGTTTGAACGCTGGGGGAAGCTGGGGGAGGGGACGCGATCGCAGAGGTCAGCACGGGCAACACTTCCTAACATGGGGATGGAGCAACGGATCGGCAGAGACGGTACTCTCAGGAGGGATCATCAGAGGACTGGCGCAGCAGCCAAAGGCAGCCCAGCAGAACGGGCAAACTAGCTAAAAAGAAAGCCGCACTGGTGGGTAAGTTGAGACTGGAGAAGGCATTGAAATAAGCCATTCCACCACAGGCCCAGAGCATGAGGTGGCCGAGTTGTTTTCGATCGATCGGCTTGGGGGTCATCCGCGACTCGCGTTTCCTAAGATAAACAGGCTAATTAAGGTGCCGCTGTTCCACAAACTATGGAGCAGTATTGAGGCCAGCAGATTCTGGGTACGGGTATAGACAAACCCTAACACGATCCCCAAAGTCGCTAGGGGCAACACTTCCGACAAGCTGAGGTGCACCAGGGCAAAAATTAAGCTGCTTAACAGAATGGCATTCCAGGGGGAAACGTATCGGGTCAGGGACGGCAGCAAAAAGCCTCGGAAAAAGAATTCTTCAAAAACGGGAGCGGCGATCGATGTAGTCACAAAGAACAGGACCAGGGCGAGAGGATCCTGCCCATTGAGCAAAATTTCAAGCAGGGGGTTACTACCACCCTTGCCCTGCCAAATTCCTTGGTTAATCAAATTTACGCCGACCACCAGCGGAAACACGACTAGGTAGCTTCCCAATCCCCAGAGCCACCAGTTCCCTTTGACGCTGAGGCGGAACCAATTTTTCTCTAGGGGAAAATAGGGCTTAAGACTTTGATAGAGAACCGTTGAAGCTCCCCCCGCTAGGCAGAGATAGCCTATGAGAATGGACAGAGCTTGGAGCAGATCGTGACTCACCCGAGGCCCTAGGGCTGTTTTCAGACCCAAGGTTGCGATCGGCACCAAAAGATTACCCGCGAGAAACTGCCCCACAAAGAAAAAGCCAGCAATCACGACCCACCAAGTAGTTTCCCAATCCCAGGGCACAGCCCACTGACTGTCTTGAATTCCGGCTAGGAGAGATTTTTGGCCGCGCAAGAGTCGTTGGACACCGACGGTCAACAGGAGAATACTGCCGCCCACAAACGTTAGGGCACTGAGCAGGCTACTGAGGCCCAATTGAGTAATGACCCGCTCGGCGGTGGCTTGCTCAGTGGCGTTGAGTTGAGCCAGTTCTGCCTTTTGCTGGGATAGCTCGTAGACCCGCTCCAGCGATCGATAGCGATACCAACCGTCTAAATTCTGCTGAATGAGCCGTTCGGCTTGGGGGAGGAGTTGTGGTGGAGTTTGCCACAGGCCGGACAGGATTGCAGCGGTATCAGCAATTTTAGGGGTTGTAGCGGGGTTCTCCTGCAAGCCTTGCCAGAGTTGGGTAGATTGCTTTAAATCTTCAGCGGAGGGTTTAGCTTTACTGCGGTAGAGCAGTCCCAGACGCAGATCCAGTTCATCCTGATTTTTCTGCTTCTGGGTCACGCGGGCTTCTAGGTCGGCAACTTGCTCCGATCGGGACTTGTCTGCCAATTTATCTAGAAGCGTTTCCGATGCTGCATCGGCCTGTTTGAGCTGAGTCAGTTCCTTCTGGGCATTGCTTAAATCGTCAGCAGCAAGTTTTTTGACAGCGGAATATTCCTCCACAGCGGATTCCACAGGCCGACTTTCTCCCAGCAATTCCCGCAGGGCTTGGGCGGTGCTGTCAGGTTGCCCTTGCCACTCCACAAAGTGCAACCGCAAATCACTTTCAAATAGGGTTAATCGTCCTTGAAACTGAGGTTTGCCAAGACTCGCAACCAAATCCGCACCCATGAATAGGAGCGCGATCGCTGTGAGGGCTACCAAAACCAACCGCTTAATGGTCATGCAACTTTTCTGAAAGCAGAATTAACACTCTAACTAGCCTAAAACGGGACTCGCCTAAAACGGGACGAACTTAGGCGAAAAAAAAGAAAGGCTTGCGTTGTAACGGCTAGCCTTTGCTGATCGAATATGGAATGAGCAGTTCTGCATCACTCGTCGCGAGTTACTGTGTTCTGCCCTCACCCTAAATCCCTCTCCCAGAACGGGAGAGGGACTTTGAGGTTGGCTTTTCTTCTGCCTATTAAGGCTTACACCGTGGCCAGTTCGGGAAGTTGGATTTTCAAGGCGACGTTGTCGGTGTTGTTGCTGGCGTAGACTTCGCAGGCGTTATTGGGGCTTTCGTAGAGCTTCACCTTATGCAACGTAGCGCCAAGCTGACGCACGGGCTCTTCCAAGGTTCGGCAAACATAGGCCGCAATATTTTCCGCCGTGGGCACCACTCGCTCGAAGTAAGGAATATCTTTGTTGAGGAACGTGTGATCCATCGGCTCCACGATGTAGTGGTCGATCGCCGTTTGCAGTGCGCCTAGATCCACCAACATGCCCGTGCGGGGATGAATTTCGCCCTTTACCGTGATATCCAGATGGTAGTTGTGGCCGTGGCCGTTCACCCGTGCACATTTGCCGTAGATTTGGCTATTTTCCTCAAAGCTGAGGTCGGGGTGAGCCAAGCGGTGAGCCGCGCTGAAGTGTGTGCTAACAGTGAGGTAAGCTTCCATGGCGTTTCCTTGATAATCAGCCCAGAGGGTTTCGTTTTCGTACAGGCGAATCTCGACGATCGGGAGATGAGGGGCAAGCCGCTGCCAAATCACCCGCGCTAAATTCTCAGTGGTTGGCAGGGTTTGCTTAAAGTCTTCCCACACGTCATTGAGATAGGAAAAATCTAGTTGACCTGTGACTTCCTGCCTAATGACGTGTTTGACATTGGATAGGTTGAGCACCATCCCATACTCATCAACCTCCCCCAGCATGGACACATACAATGTGTAGTTATGACCATGCCCTGGAAAACGGGCACAGGCTCCAAACTGCTCGGTATTTTCCGAATCACTCAGTTCCGGAAGCCAATACCGATGGCTAGCCGAAAATTTGGCTCGACGATTAATAACACACTTCATAGGCTCGGTGGGAGAGGATGCAAGTGTTAAGTTCTATAAACTTAGACACTCTCTCCAGAATAGCGAATTGTTGTCCTGCATTGCCCATCAAAAGCTCATACACAATTGTCTATCGATCGGATTGGATTAGGGCTGGAATTTGCATGCACGGGGCTAATTGTGTCGTAGGTCATTTAGCGCTAGTATCAGGAGGCACAAATAAATCCCCTTTTCCGACCGACAAACTGTAGATTGCGATGGCTCCACGTAACCCGTCAAGTAAAAATTCTGGTCAAGATTGCGATCGGGCTTGCCATAGGCAGGCGTTTAATAGGGCTTTTAGTCGCTTGAGTAGACGGTACAGTCAGGCGTTCTACAGGGCATTGCAGCGATCGGGGTTGTTCCAAGCGCGACTGGTCCAGCGAGGCGTTGGGTTATTTGTGGTGGGTTTGGTGTTGTCCGGGCTGCTGGGGGCTTGCCAGGGATTCCGGCCAGCGGGGAGCGCCCCGATCGAACTGACGCTAGCCTCTTTTTCGGTGCCGAAAATTGCCTACCGGGCCATCATTCCTAAGTTTGAAGAAAAATGGCAACGGGAACATAACCAGCGGCTGACAATCAACCAGAGCTATGCCGGATCCGGTGCGCAAACCCGTGCGGTGATCGATGGGTTGGAAGCAGATGTGGTGCACTTGGCCTTGGGGTTGGATGTGCAAAAAATTGAAAAGGCGGGGTTGATTAATCCGGGCTGGGAAGATGAGGCTCCCAATCAGGCGATCGTGACGCGATCGGTGGTGGCCTTGGCGGTGCGGGAGGGCAATCCTAAGCAGATTAAAACCTGGACAGATTTGGTGAAACCGGGGATTCAGGTGATTACCGCTGACCCGCGATCGTCAGGGGTGGCGCGGTGGAATTTCCTAGCGCTGTGGAATGCGGCCTTGCAGAATCAGGGAAATGACGAAACAGCGAAAGCCTTTGTCAAGCAGGTGTATCAACAGGTTCCAGTCTTGGCGCGGGATGCACGGGAAGCCACGGATACTTTCTTTAAGCAGGAAGTGGGGGATGTGCTGATTAATTACGAGAATGAGTTGTTGCTGGCGAAGCTTAAGGGGGAATCGCTGCCGTTTACGGTGCCGCCGGTGAATATTTCCATCGATGCACCGATCGCGGTGGTGGATAAGAATGTCGATCGCCATGGCAATCGGGCAGCGGCAGAAGCGTTTGTGCAGTACCTCTTCAGCCCGGAGGCGCAGGTGGAATTTGCTAAGGCTGGGTTTCGGCCTGTGAATCCTGAAGTGGCCCAGTCGCCGGAGATGGCGCAGCAGTATCCCGCGATCGCGCAATTGACGACGGCCAAAGCGATGGGCGGCTGGAAAATGCTGCAAAAGACATTTTTTGATCAAGGGGGCGTGTTTGATCAAATTCAAGGCACGGCCCAAAAAGCTTCCTAGTACTTTCCCATCTTTTCGATTTTTTTGTATCTTGAGTTGTTTTTATGGCGATCGCTCCTTCCCTTTTCTGGCAACAACCATTGGCTTATTTAGGCAAAGTTTCCCTGCCGTGGCGCATCACGATCGGCTATTTGGCTTGGATGCTGGTATTGCCGATCGCGGCGCTGTTTGGGAAAGCAATCACGGCGCAACCCAGTGAGTTTTGGCGGATTGCTACGAGCCCGATCGCGCTGTCTGCCTACGAGGTAACGTTTGTAACGGCGTTGGGCAGTGCGTTGGTCAATGGGTTCTTTGGCACGTTGATTGCTTGGGTGTTGGTACGCTATTCCTTTCCCGGCAAGCGGCTGATTGATGCGATCGTGGATTTGCCCTTCGCGTTACCCACGGCGGTGGCAGGGTTAACACTGGCGACGGTCTACGGGCCGAAGGGATGGGTGGGATCGCTATTGGCTCCCTTTGGCATCAAAATTGCCTTTACCCGATTGGGCGTGGCGATCGCGATGTTGTTTATTTCCCTACCATTTGTGGTGCGGACAGTGCAACCCGTACTGAGTGAGATGGAACGGGATTTGGAAGAAGCGGCTTGGTCACTGGGAGCCTCGAAGGTTCAGACGTTTTTGCGGGTGACATTGCCACCATTGTTGCCTGCGATTCTAACGGGGGTTGCTCTGGGATTTTCCCGTGCGGTGGGGGAATATGGTTCAACAGTGATGATTGCGTCCAATACCCCATTTAAGGATTTGATTGCGCCTGTGCTGATTTTCCAGCAGTTGGAACAGTACAACATTGTAGGGGCAACGGTGATTGGCACGGTGCTACTGATCATCTCGTTTGTGTTGCTGCTATTGATTAATTTGCTACAAGCTTGGGGAAGACGCTATGCCAGCTAATTCATCGGTTTCTAATTCATCTAAACCTTGGGCACAGTGGGCGATGATCTCGATCGCGGTGGGCTATTTGGCGTTGGTGCTATTGTTGCCTGCGGTGAATGTGTTTTATCAAGCGTTTGCGAAGGGATTTGGCCCATTTCTGGGGCATTTTGCGGAAGCGGACATGCAAAGCGCGATCGGGCTGACATTGCTGATTGCGTTGATTGTCGTACCGCTCAACACCGTGTTTGGTCTGTTTGCCGCCTGGGCGATCGCGCGTCATCCTTTTCGGGGGAAGGCGATCGTCATTAGCATTTTGGATTTGCCGTTTTCCATTTCGCCCGTGGTGGCGGGATTGATGATGGTGCTGTTGTATGGGCAGCAGGGCTGGCTGAGTCCGATTTTGCAGTTTATCAATTTCAAAGTCATTTTTGCGGTGCCGGGGATTGTACTGGCGACGACGTTTGTCACGTTGCCATTTGTGGCGCGGGAAGTGATTCCGGTGCTGGAAGAAATTGGTACCGATGAGGAAGAGGCGGCGAGAACGTTGGGGGCCAATAATTGGCAGATTTTTTGGAATGTGACGTTACCGAATATCCGTTGGGGACTGCTGTATGGCGTGCTGCTGACCAATGCACGGGCAATGGGCGAATTTGGGGCGGTATCGGTCGTGGCGGGAAATATTGCTCGTAAAACACAAACTTTATCGCTGTTTGTGGAGGATGCCTATAAGCAATATGCGACGGGAGCAGCGTTTTCGGCGTCGGTGTTGCTAGGGGCGCTAGGGTTATTGACCTTGGTGTTAAAGGAAATTTTGGAACGGAAGACTTATCGGAAAACAACTTAGGGAACAGCGCATAAATAAAATCCCAATTGGGTAGGGGTAGGAGAGTAAAAGGGTAGGAGGGTAGGGGAATGAAGAGGGGATATTATTTCTTTGCAAATCCCTTAATACCCAATCAATATACCCAATCATGATTGCGACCCATACGATCCCCCTAAGTTCCCCTATCTCCCACGGAGAGGCTACGCCAAGAATAAGGGGGACTTTGAAACAATTTGGCTGAATTCCCCTTTTTCTGGCACAGCGGCGCGTAGCGCGGGGGCGAGGGGCGATCGAATCTGGGGTATTGAGCAATCAATTGGGGCTGAGGATTGGATCGATCGCGTCTTCACGATCGCGGTTCTAAAAAGCCCGTCTTCCCTCTGCAAACTCGCTTAAAATGGGGGGGATCGGGTTGTGTAGGTGGTGCCGATGGCAAGTTTAGAAGAACTGCAAAAGCGGTTAGAGGTGTTCCGGCTGGCGGGGCGGAACCTTCAGCTTGATCCATTGGTGACGCAGAAGGCGCTGGCGCAGTTTGGGGTGGAGTACCAGACGGATTTGCTGGAGCAGTTGGAACAGGCGATCGAGGATGCGGACGATCGGGATAATAAGTTTGTGTTTACGGGGCATCGGGGCTGTGGGAAGTCTACGTTGCTGGCGGAGTTGGGGTTTCGGCTGATTGAGACGGGTCGCTATTTTGTGGTGATGTTTTCGATTTCAGACACGATCGAGCGATCGGCAGTAGATCATGTCAATATTTTGTTTTCGATGGCGTTGCAGTTGCTTGAGAATGCGGAACGGCGATCGGTGAAGTTGAAGCCGGGGATTAAGAAGGAGTTATACAAGTGGTTGGGAACGCATACGCAAACGGAATCCCAGGGGGTGGAGTCGGAGATTGAGGCGAGTGGGGGCGCGAGTTTGGAGGGGGGCGTTCCGGGGTTGCTGAAGTTTTTGGCGGAGATTAAGTCGAAGATGAAGGTGAATTCTGTTGTGCGGAAGGAGATCACGATGGAGTTTGCGCGGCGGATTTCGGATTTGATTGCGAAGATTAATGAGATCCAGATTTATATCGAGAATGCGACTGGACAGCGGGTTTTGGTGATTATTGATGATTTGGATAAGTTGGATCTTGCGGTGACGGATAGCATTTTTAGTAAGAATATTCAGCCGTTGCTTGATCCGAATTGTCATATTCTCTATACGATTCCGATCGCGACGTTGCGGGAGGTGTCGCTGAAGCGGAGTATTGAGGCGGTTGTGAAGCAGATTCACACGATGCGGGTGGCGAAGTTTTTTAGTCGATCGGTGGTACGGAAGGCCGATCGGGTGCCGGATGCGGGCTGTGTGGCGATTTTTGAGGAGGTTTTGGATCGGCGGTTGCCCGTGGAATTGATTGAGCCGGAAGTGAAGCGGCAGATTATTTTGAAGAGTGGTGGGGTGTTGCGGGAGTTGATTCGGTTGGTCGATCGCTGTTGTGATAAGTGTATGCAGCAGTTGCGCAGTCAGATTCGGCGGGAGCAGTTGGATCGACCGTCGGTGTTGGTGAATCAGCAGGTTTTGGATCAGGTGTTGACGGATTTTCAGATTGAGTTTGCGGAGCCATTGGGGCAGGTGGATTTTGAGGCGTTGAAGCAGATTTATGAAGATTTGAAGCCACGGGATACGGAGAATCAGCGGTTTTTGGATTTGTTGCATGGGTTGTATATTTTGGAGTATCGCAATGCGGTGCTGTGGTATGACTTGAATCCGATCGTGGTGGATTTGTTGGTGCAGGAGGGGGTGTTGGATGGTGGCGCGATCGCCTGAGTTGACGCCGGAGAATGAGGCGACCTATGAGTCGTTAATGTCGTTGATTGAGAACAGTCAGGGTCGGCTGGCTCCGATTATTGTGGGCTGCGATGATGCTGGGGTGCGGCGGCGGGTGATTGCGCGCTATGAGCAGGAGGCGCGGGAGGGTAAGATTCGGCCCTATCGGATTGAGTTGGAGCGGGAGCCGAGTGTGCGATCGGAGTTGGCGAAGTTGAGGGATGGGGAACCCTATTTGCAGCGGGGTGGGGCGGCGGTATTTACGGTGACGGGGGCGGAGGTGCTGTTGCGGCTGAAGCTGCGATCGGAGGATGAGCAGAGTGATTTGGAGCAGTTTTTTGGTTATTTGCAGTGGACGCGGGAGGGGTTGCGGGAGTTTCCCTATCCGATCGTGCTGTGGGTGAGCCATCGGATTTTGCGGGAGATGAGCCGACGGGCACCGGATTTTTGGGGTTGGCGGAAGGCGGTGTTGCGGTTCGTGGATGAGGAAGAAACTTTACCGCAGGTGGATTGGCAACCTGCTGAGACAGTTTCAGAGAGTCAAGTTAGTCAAACGAATAATAATTTTCTTCCACCACTGGAGGAATTGTTAGGAGAAATTCAAGAGTTAGAACAGAAATCACCCAACACAGTAGGTTTAGCAGCACTCTACGATAAGCTTGGACAAGTTTATGCAAATCGTATAGAACACGGTCAAGCTAAAAACTTAGAGCAGGAACGTGAGTTAGCTATTCAGGCTTTTAAGAAGTCGATCGAGATTTACACGATTCAATTTGAAAGAAAGAACTTGCCGTGGGTTTGGCTTCGTTTAGGTGATTTCTTGAAAAGTCAATCTTATTATACTGACGCAATAGAAGCTTACCAAACTGGATTTCATCTTTTCCAAGAGTGTGGAGATCAACATGGTCAAGCAGCGTCTTTGAATAACATAGGCAATATCTATAGATTACTTAAACAATATGAGAGTGCACTGCACTTCCATAAACAATCTCTAGAAATTTCACAGACAATTGGTGCCCGATGGCGTGAGGCAATTTCTCTAGGGAATCTGGGTCTTGTTTATGATGAGATGGGTCAACATGAGAAAGCAATCAGTTTTTATCAACAATCTTTAGAAATTAAAAGAGAAGTTGGAGATCGATATGGTGAAGCAATTTCTTTAGGGAATTTGGGTCTTGTTTATCATGAGATAGGTCAATATGAGAGAGCAATCAGTTTTTATCAACAGTCTTTAGAAATTAAAAGAGAAATTGGAGATCGATATGGCGAGGCAGTTTCTTGGAATAACATAGGTAATATTTATAACAACCTTGAACAATATGAGAAAGCTATTGATTGTCATCAAAAAGCTTTGGAAATTAGATGCAGAATTGGTGACCGACACGGACAAGCGCAATCCTGGCAAAATTTAGGTAATGTACTTTTAAAATACGAACCACGTCGATGGGAAGCTCTCCAAGCCTATGAGCAAGCAAAAGCCATCTTTACAGAACTCAAGCTGGATCATGAGGTTGAGAAATGCAATACTGCTATCTACAATTTCGACCGAAAAATTCCAACTCAGCAGAAATCGAAAACCCTAGAACTTCCGAAGCAATCTGCCCGCGCTAGGAAACGCTCTAAGTTTACTTGGAAACATTATTTCTTTTGGGCTGTTGCTGCTGTTGTTATTGTAATCCTAGTGATTATGGTGTTTCGTTAATGTCACGATCGTCATAGCCCCAATTCCGCCTCAATCTGCTCAATACTCGGCAAGCGCGATCGTAGCTCCTCCGGCAAAGTATGCGTGATTTGGTACTCTGCAACCCCGATCGGTTTATGAGAGACGGGTAATTTGTACCACCTCAGAGCCTTCGATTTTGGCAACAGCTTGTTGCCAATTTGGGATCGCTTCCCTGAAAAATCGAGCCCTGCCATTGCATTTATCGTTAATTTTCGGTTTAGGATTTTGGTTTAACTTCAAACTCCATTTTGGAGCGATAGAAACAAACATCAAATTCAAGGAAAAAGTTCGTTTGCCCCAAAATTAATGGAGTATTGGGTCGTTTCACCCATGCAAAAAGTAATTCGATTGGTGGAAATTCTCCAACTTGAGCGATCGCGGAAAAAGGCATAGCAGACTGATTGCTGAGATTCCCTGCTAGCTGAATGATGGCTCTGCGATCGTCCCAAATTCCCCCTAGCTGAAGACCTAGCTCATAGGGCAAAACATTAACCGTAGCTCCACTATCCACTAAACCAATGACTTCAGCTTTCCGATCGCCTCGATTCAGCAAAAACGGTAGCCTTGGCAGACTGTCAAACTCATTCTGGGCTGGGCTAGTGGTTGAGTATTGAAAGCGCATAAATTATTGAAAGCACAGAAGTTATTGCTGACTTGCCTCTGAATGCTGAAAGGCTTCCATTAACGCTGCACCAGCCCCAAAACAATCATAGGGCGTTGGCAAATCGTAGGTTTTAAAGGGTTCCAACGGTGCAATATTTTCAGCCATTTCCAAATCCTCAGCCAGAATTCGGATCAACTTGAGCTTCTCTGTTGAGGAAAGCTGCCGTGCAGCAGGAAGTACATCAGCAAGCGTCATGATAATGTCCTTCTTTCAAAAATCTGTATCTACAGCTTACTCTACCTAATTGATCTATTACGCCTACAGATCCGATTCCCCCTACCCTCCGCGCTACGCGCCGCTAACGCTAGAAAAAAGGGAGAACCGGAAAAACACACTCAAATCTTCTCCTGTTTTAGGAAAATTTAGCCAAATTCTCTCAAAGTCCCCCTTTTTCTTGGCGTAGCCTCTCCGTAGGAGATAGGGGGATTTAGGGGGATCGATATGCATCGCAATCAAAAATTAATTTGGTACTAGGCCGATCGAATACCCACGATCGAACCTATTGTTTCCAGATGCCACGCCACGTTACCAAATATCACAACATTGCAAACAATCGCAAAACAGTTGACAGCGCCCCACTTTCCCCCTAGGCTTGTTTCTCATAGCTGAGTGCAACCGTGTTCGCAAAGTCCCGATCGCATCAGCTACGACCCCAGAAATTAAAGCGCTACCCAACGTTGTTGACACCAACAGAGGGTAGCTAAACCCCAAGCTGGATACAGCAGCTAGGCGGTCTGACACGGATTTTAGCATTCGATCGGGCCACCCTACTTGTCCTGCGCAAAAGGGTGGCTTTAATTTTTGGGATTTCCTCCCCATCTACAATCAGGAGAAATCCCATGTTCATTGGCTTTGGCGGCCCCGACCTTCCAGAAACTTCGATCGACGACACCCGCAGACCCTTCCAAATCTACCTCCTCGGCACCCGCGAAGAAATCCAATCCACCATCAACCAACTGCAAGTAGTGCGATTTTGCGAACGCATTCGCTGGAGTCCCCCCATCCCCGTCCTCGGCTCCGACTGGAAATACATCAGCATGATGGAACGCGATCGGCCAGCCCCAACCCACCAGCCCTAACCCAACACCTCACCCACTTGCACCCGCAACCCCTTCGCAAAATCCCACCCCGACTGCACCCGTTTGCCCGCCAGAGGATCGATCGCGCCAGGGTTATCCGCTGTGGGCTAAGCTGGAAGATGTTCGATCGAGGGCTGATGCAGATCGGCCATCAGCTAGCTACCATGCCCATTGTCCGCTTAATTTCCCTCCTAGGGCTGACCCTGGGGATAGGCATCTTCATCTGGCAAAACGTCACTACGAGTTTGCCACTGGTCTTTTTTGGCGTGGCGCTAGGGCCGTTGCCGCTGGCCCTTTGGTTGCTCCTGGCATTGCTGTTGGGCAGTGGCACCAGCTTCGCCATCACCGCCCTGCTCAAACTCTCCAGCACCTCGGTCAAACTTCCCCGTTGGGGGCAACGATCGGGCGATCGAACCCGCGATCGGCAGCAAAATCGGCAAGCCCCCCGCGATCGAACCCGCGATCGCGAAGACTGGGATGATGATTGGGACGAAGATAATCCCGTGGTTGAAGATTGGGACGAAGATTGGGACAATGGCCCCGTCGTCGATCGGCCCCAACCCACCCGCGAACCCCAACCCCGTCAACCCCTGCGCCGGGATGTCGTAGACGCCGAATTTCGAGTCATTGTCCCCCCCTCCCGCAACTTAGAAGATGATCGTTAATTCCACCACCGTCCACCAAGCCCTGCAAGGCACCAACCTCTATCTCATTGGCATGATGGGATCCGGCAAATCCACCGTTGGCAAAATACTGGCCGATCGCCTGGGCTACCAGTTCTTCGACAGCGACAGGGTGATTGAACAGGTGGCCCAGCAGCCGGTAAGCCAAATTTTTGCGGAATCCGGGGAAGCGGTGTTTCGGGAACTGGAAACCCGCGTCCTAGCGGAAATTTCTAGCCATGGCCGGAAGTTAGTGTCCACCGGCGGCGGCATCGTCCTCAAACCAGAAAACTGGGGCTACCTGCGCCATGGGGTGATCATCTGGCTCGATGCCTCGATCGAGATTCTGAAAACTCGGCTGGAAGCAGACACCACCCGCCCCCTGCTCCAAGGCACTGATTTGGAAACCAAGCTGCGATCGCTCTACCACGATCGCCAAGCCCTCTACGCCCAAGCCGACCTGAGGATCCTGCTAGGGGAAACCGATACCCCCGAGGAAATTTGCGATCGCATCCTCCTCGCCCTCGCCAAAGCCTGCCAGGAAAAGCGAGAACAGGACGCGGCGATCGAAGAGCTGAACCGCCAAAAACCCTTTCACCTAGAAGAGTAATCTCATCACTCCCTTACATCTGACGCCATCTTTCAAATAACCTTGTAATCTAGATAACGTTGTTTGTTTAACCAGCGGTCGATCGCCATGTCCATGCCCCTTGATAACTGCCTCGCGGATGCCTCGGTTCGGGTCAATATTCTGAGTGAGGCGCTGCCCTATATTCAACAGTTTGCAGGGCGGACGATCGTGGTGAAATACGGCGGCGCAGCCATGAAGGACAGCACCCTCAAGGATCAGGTGATTCGGGATGTGGTGTTTATGGCGTCGGTGGGCATTCGTCCGGTGCTCGTCCATGGGGGCGGCCCAGAAATCAATACCTGGCTGGGTAAGCTAAACATTGAACCCCAGTTCAAAAACGGTCTGCGCGTGACCGATGCCCCAACGATGGATGTGGTGGAAATGGTACTCGTGGGACGGTTAAACAAAGAGATTGTGGCCCTAGTCAACCAAGCGGGTGGCTCTGCGGTGGGGCTGTGTGGCAAAGATGGCAACCTGCTGACGGCGCGGCCTGCGGATGAAGAAGGGATTGGTTTTGTAGGGGAAGTGTCTACGGTGAATCCCCGAATTATTGAAGTGTTGATTAACGATGGCCATATTCCGATCGTGTCCAGTGTGGCGGCGGATGAGATGGGCCAGTCCTACAACATCAACGCAGACACGGTAGCCGGGGAAATTGCGGCGGCGTTAGGCGCAGAAAAGTTAATTCTACTAACGGATACACCGGGCCTAATGAAGGATCCCAAGGTGCCGGATAGCTTAATTCACCAACTATCGATTCGAGAAGCCCGCACGTTAATTGATGATGGCACAGTCTCCGGCGGCATGATTCCCAAGTTAAGCTGCTGTGTGCGATCGCTCGCCCAAGGCGTGCGTGCGGCCCACATTATCGATGGTCGGTTGCCCCATTCGCTGTTGCTGGAAATTTTCACCGATTCCGGAATTGGTACGATGGTGGTCGCCTAGCGGTTTTGTCCTAGATGGGTTGTTGAAGCTCCATCGAAAGGTCAAACGCAAGCTTGATCCAATCTTGAAATAATGGACTGCTCCTTAGATCAATCCAGGGGGTGGGGTGATTTCGATGCGGTTAGCGTCCAAATCCACCACAGGCACGATCGCTTCCACAAACGGAATTAAAATCGGCTCCTTACGGCCTTCTGCCTGCACTTCCAGCAAATCATTTCCCGCAAACAATACGTTACTGACCGTTCCCACCAAATCCTGGGTTGCTTGTAAATAAACCGGTAGACCAATCAGATCTGCCACATGAAATTCACCTTCCTCTAACTCAGGCCGATCGCTACTTTCCACCAGCAACAGACAGCCCCGCAACGCCTCCGCCGCATTACGATCGCTCACTCCCGCCAACTGGACAATGTATAAACCCTTTCCTTCCTGGTAATAGCCCTTCAGCAGTTCGATCGGTTCCGGTTGGGTCTGATTAGGGCGCAGCATCCAGCGGGTTCCCGGTTCTTCAAACCGTTCTGGAAAATCGGAACTGGGATAGATCTTTACCTCGCCCCGAATTCCTTGGGCTGCAACGATCTTACCAATTTCCATAAACTCAGGTGGAACGGTCATGGGAATTCCCAACTCCAATCTAGATAATAAAACTTAAGCCACATCGAAAACAGTGAGTGAATTACAACCTGAATTCGTATGTAATTGCAAAATTTGGTGAGCTAGCAATGCTACATATTCCAGTTATGCATCATTCCGGAACAGTGCCGCTGTTTCCACATGCATTTTAGAAATCAGCGGATCACGCTCGATCGCGGCATAGTAGCGCTGGGACAGCAGATCCCCCATGGGATTGGGCTGGAGCATAGCCGTTGCCTTATCCAACAATCCCACCAACACCTCCATTTCCACCGGTTCCTTCGCAGCCATGGCTTCATCGATTTCCACAATGTACTTCGACATCACCCGCAACCAAGCAAAATGCTCATGCTCCAACACGAGCTTAAAAAACTCCATGTTGTTGGCAATGCGTCCGTTGGCTTGTTCGTAAACGGCCTTTTCCGAGTCCAGTAACGCTTTATGCAGCTTCAGCATAAGATTGCGCACCGTTTTAAGTTGCTGGCGCGTTGCGTCCAGGGAAGGATCAAAACTCGACATGGTAACTTGCCCGATTTATACTGTGCCCGACTTGTACTGAGTCCAAATAAATTTGTTATTGCAACACATCACGATCCCCCTAAATCCCCCTTAATAAGGGGGACTTTGAAAGAATTTGACTAAATTCTCCCCTGTTAAGGAGGGCTAGGGAGGATCGGATCTGTAGCATTGATAAATCAATTTGATTGATATAAGCCAAATTACCAGGATAACTCGTGGGCAAAGCTCTTGACTTGCTTAAAGTGAAACGGCCCCGCCACGGAACCCCAGAGCATCTCATCGGTTTCCGGATCCCGACCCCGATCGAGGCTCCACATGGTTTGGCCTTGCTCCATCACCTCAAACTCATTGTCCAAGTAAGATGTTTGGCCCTTGCGCTCCACCATGCACTGTTTGCCGGGTTCCACGCGCCCCTTAAAGCTATGCCCCGTCCATTCCACGTGCATCCCGCAGCCACACATCGGCTCTAAATCATCCCGTGTCAGTTGGGCGAGTTTTTCTAAATTGCGGGCGGATCCCCGAAACGCATCTTCGTTTTTGACCCGGTAATGGGGAATCTCAATGCGGCCATCTACTTCCACAAACTGCAACACCCGCAGTCGATAGGGCTGATCCTGGGCAAAATCATAGGCTTGCTCAAGATATAGCCCTGCTCCGTCGAAGAACTCCTTGGGTAAAGGTCGCATACAAACCCGGATATGGGCAAAAAATGGTGGGTTCTCGATCGCCTGCTCTTGGTTGCTAAACTCCCCCGCCATCCAGGTCACGAGGGTTTTGATATCGGTTGCGTGGGTCATTGTGGTTTTAAACCTTTTACACGAAACAGGAGAAACTGCGTTTTCTGATTGTCGCTGAAATTGTTGTCACTCACCAAGAGAAGGCTGGGCGATCCATCCGATAAACGCGGCCCCAGGGTCATGCCTTCCAGGTTATCTAGGTCGATGCCCAACTCGTTTAGATCCAGCAACGCCTGCTTTTGCACAGGTTTGACAATCTTGGGCAAATTTTTCACCGTGGGTAGAAGAGACGTATCCTTCGCGCCAGCAAAGGACAGTTGAAACAGCTTCACCTTAAAGCCCCCCAGCCCAAACGATCGCTCTAAACTCAAAAATCGTCCTGCCGGATCCAGTGATAGCAGTTCACAGAGTCCATGGTACACCGTTGCACTGGGCGCGGGTTCCAGTTCATAGAGATACTCTGCAATCAAGTCGATCCGTTCCGCTTCCACGTAGTAATGCAGTAGACGAGCCTTAGCGCGGGTTTCGGCAGTTTGCGGCTCGGCGTCTTGGGTGAGGGCGGATTCCGTCGCGGTGAATAGGCGGTAGGGTTCCGTCGGCCCCATGCGAGCGGCTCCTGCACTGAGGGTGAGCGATTCGAAGCCCAGGTTATCCTGAATGCCTTGGCGCGTTGTTTGCTTAGACTGCGGATCCTCGATCGTTTTTGGAAGGTAGTAATCAGGGAAAAAGAGTTGGCGCAAAAGCTTTCCGGTTTTTACGTCAAATTCGTTCACAAAGGGCGGAATATCGTCACGGGCCACCCCTTCGCTGGAAATCCACACCGTCCCTTGGGGCGTCAGGCTAATCCCTTCAGTGTCGATCGTGCGGCGATCGTACAGTTCTCCATTGGCTTGCTGGAGGAATGTCACCCCCTGCACCTCCACTTTGCTGAGGTTCGAGGCGGGGTCGAGGGTCATTTTGAGGGTATAGAAGCGGGCGGGGGCTTTTTCGCTGCGATCGTCGGAAATGGCATAGAACACATTGCGCTGGGGATCGTAGGTGATGCCCGACAAGCCACCGACAGACGTGTTCTCAAACTGGCTATCCTGCGGCAAGTCGTACTCTCCCAGAAAATCCAGGGACAGCGGCAAAAATAACCGATCGGTCGCTTTAATTTGGGGCAATGCACAGGCACTCAAACTCATGAGCCAAAAGGCCGCGATCGTCAATGCAACTAGCTTTAGAGATTTGATAATCGATCGTCGCCACTGCCAAGCCATGGACTAGTCTCCAACAAAGTTGCCTTTCCCAAGATACAAGATCGCTTCTTCCAAGAGACAGGGGAAACTGGCTACCCCCAAGTGGCTTGAGACTATTATTTTCTGCTCACAGTAACCCAACAGCTTGCATACACCCCATCAGCTTCCGTTTTCGTCCATGTTGAGTAACCAGTTGATCACGATATTTCGTCCAAGACGCCTGCTGATCGGATTGTAGATAGGCCGTCTGCACCTGTTTCAGATATTTCGCTGCCCTGTCATAGCGATCGGCCTTACCCCGATCCATAATTTCTTCCGCGTACTTTTTACCCAGCTGAATCACCCAATCTGGATGACTCGTGGTGGCTGCTTGCATGACTTGGAGCATTAAATCGTGATCGTGGTAGTGATCCACAACAGCGATCGCATCCTCTACTAATCCTTCCTGCAAAAAGATTCTCACCTTCGCCGCTGCCTCAAACCAAATATTCAGTTGGCGCAAATGAGCCAATAACTCCGGCTGCAAGGATTTCCACTGCTTACCTGCCAGCGTTTTTAGCGCTTGATAATCGGCCAAATTAGGCTTAGCTTTGAAGGCGGCGACTCGTAATTCCAAAGCTTTTGCTTTATCTCCCAAACCCTCCGCTAACTCGCTCGCCCACTGGGCCACTTCATAGCGGAAGTAGGGGGCATCCGATGGGCTAGAAGCGTCCAGCATAAACGTTTGCCACCTGTCAGAAGTATACTTGGGCAGCGTTAAGCCCCATTCTGCCACCTGTAATGCTTCTGGAATAGCTTCCTGTTGCCGTAGACATTTCGCTACTTCAAACGCATCATCGATCGTCGGTAATCGATCGACCATTGCCATGGCCTCGGAAATACGATCGCATTCAATCAACATTTCCATAGCCGATCGAATTTGCTGTTCCGCTTCTGCTAGACGAAGATATTCCACCGTTCGCCCTTGCTGATCCAAGATTGCGAGGCGAACTTGAGCTAAATCATCGGCATAGTCCGGTCGTTCCTCCCCCCATAAATCGGTAGATTCTCCAGCTAATACCGCCTGTAACCGTTCATCATCCCAGCCCTCGCGCAGAGCTGCACTACCCAGGGAAAACTCCGCATTCAATTCATCGGCCCATTCCTCTAATTGGACTTGGCGATCGATGCGTTCCTGCTCAGATAACTCGCTCGTCAAAATCACCGCCGCCCAAGCTGGATCAAGCACCTGCAAAACTTCTTGTGCATCACCACCATAGTCCGATAGGTCATCCCAGCCCCGGCAAATTTCTGTTGTGATCGCCTCTAAAATTATGCTGGCACTTTCCCCATCCCCCCGATCGCTGAATTCCAAGGCGGACTGAATTAACTCTGGTAACTCCTCCATCAACAGATTCTCTTCTCCGCCTTCTTCCCAATGGTTGACAGTATTTCGTACTAAGTAGCGAACTTGAGTCGCGAAGGGTTTTGGATCGATCGTCGTTTTCCGGGTACGAGTTCTGCCAGCAGACTTTTTAGCAAGTGGTTCCGCAGTCTGAGACGATCGCTGCTGTGATGCTTTCTGAGTCGTCGCCTGCGTTGGTCGAGCTTCTAACTGAATGGTAATTAGTTCAATATTATTGATAATCTGCGGGTCATCTTTTACCAACTCAACAACCAGTTGCTTAACCTGCTCTAAATTGAAGGGTTCCAGAATTTCCTCGATCGTTCTTCCTGTTTCAATCTGCTCGGAGTTATGAATACAGGTTAAACCAACCGCAATGATATGTTTACACCATCCTTCATAGTCATACTGACAGGTACAAGTCGCCTGCCGAATGCCCCCAGCATCGATCGTCAATTGCACACAATAGGGCTCGTATTCACTCCCTTCAACCAACGCCTGAAGGACTCCACCCCGCTGGATGATTTCAACCACAGCCTCCGATCGATAATAGTCCTGCCCGCGATCGAAGGATTGCGCCGTCGAATGGGACTTCAGCATAGATTCTGTGATTTGGGGTTTGGGAGAATTCGGTGATTTCATGGGCGAAAGATTGGATGAGTGAAGGGGTGGGAGAGTGTCAGGGGGTAGAGGGGTGGGAGAGTAGTCAGGGAATAGGAAAATCTGACTGCTCTCTCATTGTCTCTAGGGTTCTAACGAATGCTCCGCCGCTGCCATAGATTCTTAATTATTGCGCCCTCTCTTCCGGAAATGGCGTATACTACATGTAATAAAAATGTATTACAAATCTAGGAAGCGGCTGGCAAGATTAGCAGCAATATTTATCCCGAATGCCGTCCAGCTTTTAGAATGGTTGTTTGCATAGCGTCAATTGCAGGAGTGAATCCCGTGGAGTCTCGTTACAGTCCCGCTGAGATTGAGGAAAAATGGCAGCAGGTGTGGGCCGAACAAGGTCTGCACCAAACTTCAACCGACAGCAGCAAGCCCAAATTCTATGCACTGTCGATGTTTCCCTATCCTTCGGGTAACCTCCACATGGGTCACGTCCGCGTCTATACGATCGTGGATGTCATCGCCCGCCTGAAGCGGATGCAGGGCTATCGGGTTCTGAATCCCATGGGTTGGGATGCCTTTGGGTTGCCAGCGGAAAATGCCGCGATCGAACGGGGCATCCATCCCGCCAAATGGACGTACTCCAACATTGCCCAAATGCGCAAACAGTTGGACAGCCTGGGGATCTCCTTCGACTGGAGCAAAGAAGTCACCACCTGCTCCCCCGACTACTACAAATGGACGCAATGGCTGTTCCTGCAATTCTTCCAAGCGGGCTTAGCCTACCAAAAGGAAGCCACCGTCAACTGGGATCCCGTTGATCAAACCGTGCTGGCTAACGAACAGGTGGATAGCGAAGGGCGATCGTGGCGATCGGGCGCAAAGGTTGAACGCAAACAACTGCGCCAATGGTTCTTCAAAATTACTGACTATGCCGAGCAACTGTTGCAGGACTTAGAGCAACTGGGCGGCTGGCCGGAAAAGGTGCGCTTGATGCAGGCCAACTGGATCGGCAAGTCCACGGGCGCGCAAGTCACCTTCCAAACCGAGCAGGGCGACGACTTGGTCGTCTTCACCACCCGCCCCGATACCCTGTGGGGAGCCACCTTCATGGTGATCGCGCCGGAACATCCCCTGGTGGAAAAATTAACCGTGCCTGCCCAAGCTGAAGCGATCAAAGCCTACCAAGCCGAAGCCGAAGCCAAAAGCGACATCGATCGCACCGCCGAAGGCAAGGAAAAAACGGGGGTTTGGACAGGCAGCTATGCCATCAATCCTGTCAATGGCGCGAAGGTACCCATCTGGATTGCCGACTACGTCATGATGGACTATGGCACGGGGGCAATCATGGCGGTTCCGGCCCATGACCAACGGGACTTCGAGTTTGCCCGCAAGTTTGGCTTAGAGGTGAAGGTCGTCGTACAGCCGGAGGGCGAAAGCTTAGATGGTGCAACGCTGACGGAAGCTTGGCCAGGAGAGGGCGTCATGGCCAACTCCGGCCCCTTGGATGGCGTTCCCGCTGGCAAGGGCACAGGCCAAAGTGTGGAAGCGGCGGTGCAATGGCTGGAAACGAACCAAAAGGGTAAAGGGACTGCTAATTATCGTCTGCGGGATTGGTTGATTTCTCGGCAGCGCTACTGGGGCTGTCCCATCCCGATCGTCCATTGTCCCGACTGCGGTGCAGTTCCGGTTCCCGATGACCAGTTGCCTGTGCAGTTACCTGAGGATGTGGAATTTTCCGGCAAAGGTTCTCCCCTGGCGAAGTTGGAGTCTTGGGTCAACACCCCCTGTCCCAGTTGCGGAACCCCTGCTAAACGGGAAACGGACACGATGGATACCTTCATGTGTTCCTCTTGGTACTTCATGCGCTATCCCGATGCCCAGAATGCGGAGGCGGTTTTCGATCCGACGATCGGCAGTGATTGGATGCCTGTGGATCAATATGTGGGTGGGATTGAGCACGCGATTTTGCACTTGCTGTATTCCCGATTCTTTACCAAAGTGGTGCGTGATAGGAATTTGCTGAATTGCGATGAGCCCTTCCAGCGCTTACTGACCCAGGGCATGGTGCAGGGCAGAACTTACAAAAATCCGCGTACTGACAAATACGTCATTCCCCAAAACATTACCGACTTTGCCAATCCCACCGATCCGGAGACGGGGGAAGCATTGGAAGTAGTGTACGAAAAGATGTCCAAATCCAAACACAATGGCGTTGCTCCCGGTGATGTGATTAGCAAATACGGAGCCGACACTGCTCGGATGTTTATTCTGTTTAAAGCCCCGCCAGAAAAGGATTTGGAGTGGGATGATGCGGATGTGGAAGGTCAGTTTCGCTTTTTAAACCGGGTCTGGCGCTTGGTGACGGAGTCGGGGATTTCTGCCGATCCGGTAACCTTACCCGATAGCTTGACCAAAGAAGAAAAGGATCTGCGTCGATCGATTCACACTGCGATTAAGGAAGTCACGGAGGATTTAACCGATGACTATCAGTTCAACACGGCTGTCTCGGAGTTGATGAAGCTGAGCAATGCCTTGAATGATGCGAAGGGCAAAACGTCTCCGGTCTATGCAGAAGGGGTGCAAACGTTACTGCTGTTGTTAGCGCCCTTTGCGCCCCACATGGCCGATGAACTGTGGGCCAGCTTGGGGAATGCCCAGTCGATCCACACCCACGGCTTCCCGATCGTGGATCCCAAGGCGCTAGTGGCCGATGAGTTGACGATCGTGATTCAAATCCTGGGCAAAACCCGAGGGACAATCACGGTTCCGGCAGCATCCACCAAGGAGCAAATCGAGGAACTGGCGAAGAATTCTGACATTGCCCAAAAGCACATTGCGGGCAAAGAGATTAAGAAAACGATCGTCGTTCCCGGTAAATTGGTAAACTTTGTAGTAGCTTAAAATCGCAACGACAAGTGCCAATTAAAATTCACGTTTTGCTCGCCGCATAAACATCCTTATAGACCTCAGGTAGGAGGAAATTTTATTCCTTCTACCTAGTCGTTATTTAGAAATCCAAGAATCGATCGGCAAATCCATGTTTGCGTGAGAGGATTCCATGGTTTGGGTTAGAACTTGCTTCACTGGACTGTGTTTCACGATCGCTTGGGGGTTGGTGGGCTTGCTTGTAGTCAGCCTGACCCGCAACCTAAGGCAAGGCTACAAGGCCGTTAAGCGGCTGCATCAGATTCCCTGTAGTACCTGTCAATATTTCACCGGGGATTACAACTTAAAATGTACAATTCACCCGGTGATTGCCCTATCTGAATCGGCGATCGGTTGCCGGGATTATCACAGTGATTAGAGCCGTGTCTGGAACTTAGTGATCCAGTTCTTGACGGAGTTGCTCGATCGCGTCGATCGGCAAACCGGTGGTGCGTGCAATCACCTCTACCGCGATCCCCTCGCGCAGCAGCCCCAACGCCACCGATCGAACCGCCAACTCTTGCCCTTCGGCACGTCCTTCGGCACGTCCTTCCGCTAATCCCTCGGCCAGACCTTCCGCGAGTCCCTCCGCTCGGGCTTCATCACGCCATTCTTGCCGTCGTTTTAGATAAGCAGCAGATAATTGCATAATTAGCTCCTCATCATCTGGAGTGAGTTGTCGTCGTGTTTCTAGGTTGGTGCGATAGTCCGCGAGAATTTCTTCAATGCTAGCATGGAGCTCGCTGGTCGTCGGTAACTGAGCAAATTCCTCGATCGCCCGTTTTTGTTTACCATTGCGCCCTAACATCCGTAACCAGAGGGTTTCTTCCGTTGGCACCAATTGGTGAATGACCACTAGTCCAACACGCTGCCCTTCTGGAAAGCGATAGACGCCTGGATCATCTGTGAGATGAGCACCAAATTTTTCCCGGATTCCATCGGATGCAGTGGGCATGATCAACCAGAGTTCTGGTAGCTCCTCTTCCCGCAGCATGACACTCTGACGTTTTGCTTGGCGAATCAGGCGATTTTCGAGGTGAGACAGCTTACTTTGACACGATCGAATTTCTACGAGTGTCGCGGGATTGCGAAAGACTTCAATCAAACTATCTTTGCTGAAGAGTTTACCCAGAAGGCCCAGTTGGTGCAGTGCTTGCTGCTGGGGCCTGAATTCTAGCCAAAGATCTGCAACAAGGGTTTCGCCCTTGAGGGGATGATTGGCGGTGGGGGTGCCGATCAAACTTAACAGTTCCGAGAGGAATGCTTTGGCAAAGTCGTCATGGGGAAACTCTGACATAGGCTGATAGGCTCAACGATCGATCTAAACTCATCAACCTACTAATTGAAAAGCTGAGTAGGTGATTCAATCAAATCAATCAAAAAGATAAACTCTCAACGAGTTGTTAACTACAGCAACATTTCATGACTGCAAACACACGACTGCAAACAATTGATCGTGAATCACCGCAGTCCAGATTTCTTACTACACCAAGGGAGCGAGCGATCGCTGACAGGTGGGGCAGACGGCATGAACTGTCATTTGGCAGTCTAATAGATGAAAACCTTCTTTTTCGGCGACTTTGGCACCGACTTTCAGCACAGAATCACTCTTAAATTCAATGGTTTTGCTACAGCGAACACAAATTAAATGGTGGTGGTGGTAGGGGGACGGCTGGTTGATTTCGTAGTGCTTGTGGCCTTCCGCCAGCTCCAATTCCCGCAAAATTCCCATCCGCGACATTAGCTTGAGGGTACGGTAAATCGTGGATAGGCTAATGCCTGCATTTTGTTTTTCTAGCAGTTCATAAAGATCCTCTGCACTGAGGTGATTACCCTCGGGCAGATTTTGAAACACATGGAGAATCACTTCCCGCTGGGGGGTCATCCGCCACCCCCGTTCGTTGAGCTCGGCCTTGAGCGATGCAGCCGTATAGGAACTTGGCATAGGTATACTCTCGGTTTACTCTCAATAACACTTGCTTGATGCAAATAGCATACACAAGCCCTTATTGATTTGCAAGTAGGTCTCCTTGTTGATAGTAAAAAGTATAGAATTGATAATTATCGAGGATCCAATTGCAGTCGGAGAGAAGCCAGGACTACATCAGATCAATAGATTCCGGTTTTTAATCCTTCTTTCCCAATCACTCTTCACAGAATTACGAAGTGTAAGGATCATTCTGAAATGAAGCTGTTACTATAGTCAGTTGCATCTAGCTATTCGCAACAATGGCGATCGAGTTTTTAACGTCTACTACTTGAGAAGATTCCGCATGAAAGATCTTGACCTTACATCTACTACGCAGTTGCTGAACTTGATTATGGAATACGAATTGGCAGGCGTGGTGCGCTATACGCATTACTCGTTAATGGTGACAGGCCCGAACCGCATTCCGATTGTTCAGTTTTTAAAAGGGCAGGCAAACGAATCGCTTCTCCATGCGCAACAAGCAGGGGAGATTTTGACGGGGTTGGGGGGACACCCGAGTTTGAAAATTGCGCCGATCGAGGAAAGCTTTAAGCATTCAATCTATGACATTTTGCTGGAGAGCATGAACCATGAAACCCAAGCACTTCAGCTCTATAAAGACTTGCTAGAAGTGGTGGAAAATGCCAGCGTGTACTTGGAAGAATATGCACGGGGCATGATTGGGCAAGAGGAAATGCATAGTATTGAATTGCGCAAAATGTTGCGGGATTTCAGCCCCGAGGGTGCTGCGCCATTGGTGGGTTTTGGGCAAAGCCATGGGAAAGAAAAGGAGAAGGAAGATAAGGAGAAAAACGGGAAACACAAAAAAAAGCATTAGCCTATGGTCGGTGACGCTTAGAGAAGAGGGCATGAGTCGATCGATCGATCTTCTTTTTGCCCGATCTCTGGATTACAGCTTTTTTCACAGTTTTTCGCTGGTTGGGAGTCTTATTTCTTCGAGGGTAGAGAATAATTAGGCTTTGTCGAACGTTGTGTGGCAGAAGCCTAATCGCTTAAGGTAAATTTTCTCTATCCTTTACGTCAGGGCACTACCCCCTGGTGCAACGCATCTCCATTTCTCTTGTTTGGGATGAAGCCACTGTTTGGGATGAAGTCTGTGACTGAATTATCGTTGTCACGAGTAGCAATATCTTCAAGACTCAAATTCATCCAAGTTTCTAACACTTGTAAGGCAATCTGGTAGGGCAAATTTGGTAACGCAAGTCAATCAGGTTGACCTGTTACGGAGACAAGTTCTTTCAAAACAAGTTCTTTCAAAAAATGTGCCCGTAATTGCCGAAAGGTTACGTATAACCCCCGATGAGGGAGGCACAGTAGGCTGCCATGATCAAGCTAGGTTATTCGATCGGAGCGTATCAATTTTCACAGCTACCCACTCAGCAGCGATCGTTGCTGAGTTTTTTTGAGGAAATTACTGAATTTTTGTGGATTCGGTTATCAGAATCTCCTGTGAGGGCAATTTAACACCAATAGCCTAAGGAGAACCAGCACCATGAGTCAACAGGGTAATTTCTCACTTTCTACCAAAGACGTTATCCATATTGAGAATTTTCAGGGCAAGGGCGCATTGTTGCAGAACGACGCAACCCTCAGAATTCATACCCTTTTGCGCCAATTAGAAACCATTCTGAAGCAGTCTGGAGCACTGTCCATTGATGAAATTATGGCACTGCTCCAGCAAGGCATTCCCTGTGAAGTTCTCCAACCGGGCGCACCAGACTGGCAAAGCGGCACTTTGCAACTCAGCCTGCAATTTCACCCCAGTGCAGCACCCATGGCCACTTCCATGGAAGTCCAGCAAGTTGCCGCATCCGTTGCTCCTGCTGTGCAACCCGTTGCTTCTGTGCCGGAGTCTGTGGATCCCTCTCCCCTGCAAGCTTCAGACAGTTTATCGATGATGGACAATAGTGCGATCTCGGTTCCTGAGATCACTGAATCCGCGATCGATGCAATGGCCTTTGATGTACCGGAAATGGCCGATGAACTCACGGATGAGTCCACTTTCGACGCAGCCTTGCTGGAAGATGAGGCAAGTTCGATTGAAGCCGCCTTTGCTGGGAGTGACTTGGATGAGAATGACCTCAGTGCGGGACTAGACGCGGAAATTGGCAGCGAGTTTGATGGTTTGATGAATGATGAGATGGATGCTGACCCAGCGGTTTCGGCTGGCATGATGGGGGATGTGGATAGCGAGCTAGATGAATTTGCATTTATGAATGCAGAAGCTAGCAGTACAGACAATGTAGAAGTAGATGTAGATGTAGATGTAGAAATGGCATTTGATCTGGATAGCCAAGCTGTTGATGTGGGTTCGGTCAACGATCTAGATAGCCCTTGGGATCTCAATAATGAATTGGATGCTATGTTACTTCAGAACGGCAATAGCTAGCATCAAATGTACAAATAACCATTGGTCAAACCATCCTTGATGGGAAGCCTCCAGAAGTTGAGTGAAGCCTCCAGTCGCTCCTTCGGAGGCTTTTTGATTGGAGTTAAGTTTCCTGGGTACAATCCGATCGTACTAGGAATACTGCTGTCTCCACATGGGGGGTTTGGGGAAAGAAATCCGCTGGCTGCACTCGTTGTAATGCATACAGTCCATCGGAGCAGAGAATCTTTAAATCCCGTGCGAGGGTGGCGGGGTTACAACTGACATAGACAATGTTGTGGGGGTGCCATTGTCGCAGGATTTCGAGAATCGAACGCTCACAGCCTTTGCGGGGGGGGTCGAGCAGCACAATGTCTGGCTGAATTTCTAAGGTGGGCAACACGGTTTCCACGGCACCGATGTGAAACTCAGCATTATGAATATTGTTGCTTGCAGCGTTGATTTTAGCTTGTTCGATCGCGGCAGCCTGCGATTCAATTCCAATCACCTGCTTTACCTGTTTTGCCAATGGTAATGAAAGGGTTCCGATGCCACAGTAGGCGTCCACGATCGTTTCTTGGCCCTGCAACTTCAATTCCTGCTGGATGGTTTGTAAGAGTGCTTCCGCCTGCTCGGTGTAGACTTGGAAAAATGTATCTGGCCTAATTTGCAGTGTGAGATCCGCGAAGGTTTCTTCCAGGTATCCCTGACCCACAATACAAAAGGTTTGTGGGCCAAAAATGGCATTGGTTTTGCCGGGGTTCAGATTTAAACATACCCCGACCAATCCAAAGCGCTGCATCCAAGCCTCTGCCTGTTGCCAGAGATCAGTAATTTTTCGATCCTTGGCCACGATCGTCAATAACAGATCCCCCGTGCGCCGTCCTACTCGCAAACCAATATGGCGAATATTACCTTGGTGGGTCGTCTCATCGTAGATGGGCCATTTCTGTTTGCCGATGTCCTGCTTGACGGCTTCGAGAATGGGATTCAGCCGTTCATCTTGGATGGGACATTGGTTGAGATTGACAATTTGGTGACTCCCCTTTTGGTAGTAGCCTGCAATGACTCGACCATGGACGATCGATTGACTCGACGTTTTCAACTCAGTTGCGCTGTCGTCTTGGCTGCTAGGTTGTGCATTCCGTTGAATGCTAGGTTTGATAATCGGTTTGCTACTGCTGGGTTTGCTACTGCTGGGGCTGGGTTTGCTAATCGGTTGATTACTGCTGGGTTTGGTACTGGAGTGACCACTTTGCCGCTCAGCAATTCCCACCGGATAGGTTGATTTGTTGCGATAGTGCAAAGCTGATCCGATCGCTAACATGGGATCAACCTTCACATCACTAAATCCCCCAATCCGTTGTAAAGCTTGGAGTACTTGATTGCGTTTAGCTTCCAGTTGATATTCATAGGTGACATGCTGCCACTGGCAACCGCCGCATTTGTCCGCTACGATGCAACTTGGTCGGACACGGTGGGGTGAGGCTTCTAGCAAATTCTCAACCTTACCGTGGGCGTACTGAGGTTTGACACGCAGTAGGCGAACGCTGACCCGATCGCCTGTTACGGTATCCGGCACAAACACCACCCGATCGTCCACTCGACCGACCCCATCGCCACCATCGCTCAAATCCGTGATGGTGACTTCGACTAACTCACCCTGCTTCCAAAAATTGGATCGATCGGGGGCGGAATGGGAAACAAAGGACATAGGTTGTAATCGTTGGAGAGTAGACGGACAGAATACCGACCTAGCATACCAGGATCGGACAACTCCTGGAGTCGATCGAGCCAGTCAAGCTGATTTTGTTGAAATTTGTATCATTTCTTCCCTCCTGTCCTCTCCTCCGCCTGCTACCACATTGCCGCCAAGTTGACGCTTAAGGAATCCCTCGCTACCCTATGGCTAAGCTTGTTCCATAATGAGATGCCCTCGGAGAAGCAATGTTCCTAACAAGACAAACTTTTAAAGAATTTAGTTAAATTTCCGTTTTAAGAGCGATCGGATCGGTAGCATTGACCAATCAATTTGATTTCAGCATTGTGGTTTATTAGACGTGTTGGGAAATAATGGATAATGTGAAGCAGTAGCCCAGAGCCTTCTCATGCTGAATCT
>NZ_JBLZFX010000067.1:0-32829 GCF_050753345.1 Alkalinema pantanalense CENA528
TGTACACTTTGCCCATACGATATTCCTACAAGAGTGGATTTCAGAACCAATCAGATCCTAAATCCATTCTCGCTCAAACTCACAAAATTAATCCTGACACTCCACTAGGTTAATGTGACCTAAATACCCCATGAGACCGGCAACGGAGTTACAGGCAATGATGAGTAAAGAAGTGCCGATCGCCTCCCGCATGGGAAGCTTGCCCAACAGGACTAAGGCAGGCACGATCGCAAATCCACCACCGACCCCAATCAGGCCAGTGAGTATGCCGACGGCAATCCCTTCTGTCATCAGCCAGAGCCAACAATACTTACACGCAGGTTGGATGTATTCTCCGGTTTCAAGTTGGTTCTGACTGTCTTGCCGATCGGCGCGGTTTGTCCGATAGATCATCAGCCCTGCCGCAACCAGCATCAGCAGGCTAAACAAGATCATTTGGAATGCACTGGTGACAAAGGGGAGCGTAGCAATTCTGGCTCCCAGATAGGCTCCTACCATCGTCGCTGATCCAAAAATTCCGGCAGCTTTAAAGTTCAAATGGCCTCGCAAAGCATAGGGAATACTGCCAAATAAGCTAATCGTGCCGACGATGATCAGGGTCATGGCGATCGCGGGTTTGGGCGCAATTCCCATGACATAAACCAAAACAGGAAGAGCTAAGACTGACCCCCCACCCCCCAGCAATCCTAAGCTGCCCCCAATGCAAATGGCTAAGAAGTAACCCATGATCCACATTATTTTTGTATCCCTATCATTGTTCACGGTTCACTATATTACCTGTTGATTATAAAGTCATATTGTAGAGATACTGCATAAGCGATCGTCTAGTGAATCTATCTCGGTAAAGACCCCCAATAAGGTCATGCCCCCCAAAAGGCAAGATGACACTCGTGCTACAACATGTAATCACTCAACCGCTCTCCATAACAGGTCTAAACAGGTGTAAGCAATTCTTTTCCGTCGAATCATCATGATTAGCTTGACATTCTTGTAATACACGTACTACAAATAAAGAGGCTACCAATAAAATAGTCGGACTTCCTGCAAGTTCAACTTCCTGTCAGTTCAACTTCCTGTCAGTCCTTAAGAGGCCCCGGATTATGCCTTACGAAAAACTCAAGTTATCTACACGATCGCCCATTCTGTCCTGGGCTAACCATGACTTGGGGCACGAAGAAATTCAAATGGCAAAAAATGTAGCGTCTTTGCCATTTATTTTCAAACATGTTTCGCTCATGCCCGATGTTCACCTTGGCAAAGGTGCACTGGTCGGCTCCGTTATTGCCACAAAAGATGCCATTATTCCCGCTGCGATCGGAGTAGATATTGGCTGTGGCATGTGCGCAATTAAAACGCCGTATACCGCCGATCAATTAGAAGGCAAGCTTAAGAAAATTCGCCAGGACATCGAAGCGATGATTCCGGTGGGGTTTGACGAAAATAAAGATGCCAATAAAATGGTGCTGAATTGGCAGGGTTGGAAATCTTTTAAGGACTTGCATGAAGGTGTACAACATCTGGAAAGTAAAGCACTCAAGCAAATGGGTTCCCTGGGTGGGGGCAATCACTTTATTGAAGTCTGTGTTGACACAGAAAATTCAGTTTGGTTGATGCTGCATTCTGGTTCCCGTAACATTGGCAACATGTTGGCGAAAAACCATATCCACACCGGTCGGGAATTGGCCAAAATGGCGGGTGAACGATTGCCTGATCCGGAACTTGCCTACTTTGTGGAAGGAACGCCGGAATTTGCAGCCTACTGGCGGGATTTGCAATGGGCACAACAGTATGCTCAATACAACCGTGACGTTATGATGGCACGGTTTAAGCAAATCATGGAACGCCATATGGCCGGTGGTAAGCCGTTTAAGCCCACATTATCGGTAAACTGTCACCATAACTACGCAGAACGGGAAACCCACTACGGCGAAAGGGTCTATGTGACTCGTAAAGGGGCGGTACGGGCTCAGGAAGGCGATTTGGGGATTATCCCCGGTTCCATGGGAGCCAAGTCCTATATCGTGCGGGGTAAAGGTTGCGCAGAAAGCTACTGCTCCTGTTCCCACGGGGCGGGGCGGTTGCTATCCCGATCGAAGGCCAAGCGCACCTACACACTAGATGATTTAGTTCAGCAAACGAAAGGGATTGAATGCCGTAAGGATGAAGGCATTATTGACGAAATTCCAGCGGCGTACAAACCGATCGAGCAAGTGATGGAAAACCAAAACGATTTGGTGGAAGTCGTGGCGACGCTGAAGCAAGTCGTTTGTGTTAAGGGATAGCCCTTCTGCTGCAAGTTAGACCGATCGTCAGAGAGATACTGCATTGGGGAAGCCATGGCTTCCCCTTTTTATTGTCAAGAATTTTGATTGTCAAGCATGGTCAAGGGATGGCATAAAGGTTGAGTCTCCATTGCTTCATCCCTTGGCTCGATCGAGATCGAAGTTACTAACGAATCACAATTGTAATCGTTTTGCTATGTCGATCGATCGTCAGCGTATCCCCTAACCCATCACTGCCCGTAACTTCAGTTTGATTGTTTAGGATGGGCGTGGGATTGTGGTTAGTTGTTTCTTTGGTTCCAGTTCCGGCATTTCCCCCTCGAATCACTTGACTATTGACTTTATTTCCATTGGCCTCATTCATCGGAGTTGGGTTAGGCTGAACGTTCATAGCCGTTCGTGCAGAACTCGGTCGCCAGAACGTATACGTCCAGTTAATCGACCAACGGTAACTCCAGCCTTGGCTTTCTGAACCATTGGCCTTGAGGAGTAAGGTGTTGAATTTGACATCCTGATTACCCATCGGATCGAGCACATTACCGGGATTGGGACGGTACTCAAAGCGATCGATTTCCGTTGTCCAGTCATCGGTATGGGACGTTAGGGTGACGGAATCTAGGCGAACCGTATTCAAGCTGGGATTGAAAATCCGGAAACTGACCCGCATGAAACACTCTCGACCTGCACCAATAAATTCTGGCTGGGCGTTGAGTTCAAACCAGATGGGGCGCATCATTTCCAACGCTTTGAGGCAGTTGATCCGGCCATAGCCATATTCCGGATCGCGGCCTGCGGTACCCAGTTCATCGGCGCTAAGGTGAATGATGTCTTCCACTTCCCACGATCGCAAATTGGGGTCAGCGGAAAGGATCAAGCCCATCAACCCAGCGACGTGGGGCGTGGCGGAGGAAGTGCCGTTGAAGTTGGGAATGTAGTTAGTGCCCGTGTAGCCTGCGGCCCCGGTGATATCCGTCGTGTAGATATGAACCCCCGGCGCGACGACATCCACTTCGGGGCCGTAATTGGAACCCCACCAGTTTTCGCCATCCAAGCTGGATTTGCTCTTGCGCTGATCCCATTCGTTGCTGGCACCCACGGCGAGCAAGCCCGGAATCGTTGGGGATAAATTCGCGGGATAGGCCACTTGATTGAGGTCGGAATTGGCTGTCGCGATCGCGATCGCGCAGCCTTTGCCGCCCCGCCCATTGGTTTGGGCATACTGGAACGCGCTAGTAATGGCGGTACTGGGTGCGCCGCCGCCCCAGGAGTTGGACAGGACATCAGCCCCTCGATTGACCGCTGTGCGAATGCCGTCCGCAATCATGGCATCACTGGTAACCCAGCCACGACCGTTGCCGTAGGCAATGCGAATGGGCAAAATCTTGCAGTTGGGTGCAACGCCTGCCCCCCCAAGGCCGTTGTTTGCCTTAGCCGCCACGACCCCCGCACAGGATGTTCCATGGCCATCCCGAGGTTGGGGAGAGGGATTATCACTGCGGGTCACTGCATCGTAGCCGGGGAGCTTGTATTCAATATCTTCATGGCGCAAATCGCAGCCTTCATCAATGACCGCGATCGTAATATTGGGACTCCCCATGGTGATGTTCCAAGCATCGGGAGCTTTAACTTTTTGCAATCCCCATTGGGAACTAAAACCCGGATCATTAATGCTGGCTTGGAGGGTAGGGGTCTCTAAAGTGGTTGCTGACTTAGCCCGTTTAGTCGATGCTTTGGGTGAGGTTTTTGGACTTTCTACCTTAAGGGGCGGAGCCATCACAGAAGCTCCATTACTCAATCCACCACTAAATCCCCGGGCGCTGGGCCGCTGCGTGAGACGAACAAAGTTGGGTTGGGCATATTCTGTGAGTTGACTTTCGTGGAGAGTATTGGCGATCGTAATGGTGTCTTCTGGATTTTGAACCCCGACTAAATAGGAATCTGGTTCAGGATATTCTGCTTGTAAAACGGTAATGTGATTCTCGCGGAAAAGCCGATCGCGATCGGCAGTGGCAATACCCGGTTTGAATTTCACTAGAATTTCGCCGACAATGACCAAGCCTTCTTCAGTTCCCGCGTTAGCAACTTCATAGACCGATGGCCCCAGGGTCATTTCCGGTTGCGCAGTGACAAAGGAGGCAATGCTATGGGCACTGGCAAAGGCAGGTGAAGCACTTCGATTTTCGTTCACCCGAATAACCGCTAAGTTATATTGCGGTAGTTCAAACACTTCACTTGTCGGATCGTTTTCAACTAAGTTGCTGGCTAGCTGATGCACATCCGCCGATGCATTCATGGAACTGGCACGATCGGGACGCACCGCAATAAACGTTTGCGAGGGAGCGATCGGAATGCGTTGGCCATCAGCGTAGTAAAACGTCTGCGACGCATCGGGGGCTAGCTGAGTTGTCATAGCCATAAACTCCTAAGGATTAATTAGACAAACAAAAATGTCATATGCTGAATTGCATCTAGGAATTCAACATATAACTCAACTATTAATGCAGTTGAAGTAAAACCAAATAAAGAAAAAACCTCGATCGATCTTCATCTAAACCACGAAGGAATAGATTAAGAACTCAAAACTGACCTCAAAGGTTGTCGGAGATGAAAAACGCCTTAAATTTTTCCACCTCGGTAGAACAACCTGTTCAGACAACGGGTTAAAAATCGAAATAACTTACATCACGGCTCTTTGTGCAATGTTCAGCGAAAGATTAGGGAACCACAAATGGAACGAACCTGACTCCAAGAACGAACCTGATTTCAAGCCGGATTAACTAACCTAACTTTCCGACTTGATTTTCTAACCCAGACTTGATTTTTTACATCAAGCGCAGCGTGACGCCCACTATTAAGCTCAATCCAGTAGGGGAAACTCAATCCAATGGGGTTTACCCGAAGTGAAGCGTTACGATCACTACCATTCTGATCGATATTCGGATAGATGGAACTTACCCCTTTGGGTAATTTAATATTTAGGTTGACTAAATATTGAATCAACAGAGCACGTCACCCAAACTGGGGATGCAGAGCAAGCCAGATACAGACCACTCGCCCATCACTAAGATTGCGCGACACCAACCATTAATTGCTGAATGCGATCGATCAACCCTTGTAAATCCGTGGTTACTTGGGGAGACAAGGAACGATCAGCAGACTGTCTCAGGGATTCTTTCTTGATATGCTCTAGCATGACGTAGATGTCGAGAATCTCTGCTTTCATCCGATCGAGGCTCAAAATCACATCGCGGGAGGTAGACTGTGGCTGAATTTGAGCCGCCGCACATTGCAGCGCTGCAATGGACTGCTTCAGCAACCCTTCTACTTCCCCAATGCAGAGACCATCTTGACAAGCGGAGGGAAGACTGGGCACTAAAACGGGTTCCAGGGAGATGTGCCCCTGGTACGACGGCTGAGATGGCTGCTCGTTGAAATGTGAGAACATAGCGGAATTCCTCTCACAGGAATCTAAAGGGGGCTAAAGAGACTGAACGCGCTGTCTAATGCAATGTTGAATAGTCTGAGTTAAATAAGCTGAGTCAAACCAAATCATGTCGGTAGTTATTCCATTGACCCTAACCTTAGAATCGACAACTCAAAGCCCGATCGAATGCACTCAACTACAGCATCAAACGATTCCCAGAAAACCCAACGTAGAAAGCTACACAGCAAAGCTGCATAGAAATCACTTCAATCACTCATTACGATTACCGGAAGCAATCTGCTATGACCTCATGACCGACTATGACTCGCTAAAATCATGACCGATCGCTGAATAGAACGAGGGATGGATCTAAGCGTAACAAATCAAAAGTATTCTCAATCTTGCTTAATCCTTTGCTTAATCATAGTTTGCAGATAGTTTTCCTTATTTTCTCTGCTTTAAGTTAAGTAACTGCGTGGAATTTGTACATATTTGAATTGCTTTATTGGATCAGTTGACCCTATCTATTATACATGACTCGATTTTTAGGTAATGCTGAGGTTAAGACAATTAAAAGATTGTCAGAAGATTGGTGATCAGTATTGCGAGAATTTGAGGTTAACTCCGCTTCCTATGCTGGGCCAGAAGAGCGGGCATGGGGACTGTGGGATTAGTTACGTTCCGCCTCCAATGCCCTATGCTATGCTGCCTTTGGCTGACAACCTGTGAAACGGGAACCTGTGAACGACTATGCTCTCTTATCGCGCCAGTGGCGTTTTGCTTCATCCAACCTCCTTTCCCAGTCGCTTCGGGATTGGTGATTTAGGCGCTTCTGCCCGACAATTTCTGGATTTTCTCGCAGGGGCTGGACAGCAATTTTGGCAAGTTCTGCCCCTAGGGCCGACTAGTTTTGGCAATTCTCCCTACATGTGCTACTCGGCATTGGCTGGGAATCCACTGCTCATTAGTTTAGATATTTTGCAGCAACAGGGTTTGCTGGATGAAAATGATTTGGCCCATTATCCTGAGTTCCCCTTGGATACGATCGATTTCGATCGCGTGATTGCTACCAAGTATCCCCTCTACCGAAAAGCGTGGTATCAGTTTCAGACGATCGCGGTACCTGGGCCAAAACCAGAACCAAAGCCGATCGTGGTGGTGGAAGATGCGGCTGAGGAACCGGCCCTAGAAACGACAGAGCCGGAAGTGGTTCATTATTGGGTCGATTTTGAAGACTTTTGTCATACGAAAGCGTCTTGGTTAGACGACTATGCGTTATTTATGGCGCTGAAAATTGCCCATGATGGTCAGAGTTGGTATGAGTGGCCGAAGGAGATTGCCTGGCGTAAACCGGATGCGATGATGCAATGGTCGCAAACGCTGCAAGCTGAAGTTGCCTTCCAAAAATATCTACAGTTTGAGTTTTTCCGGCAATGGCAAGCAATTAAAGCCTATGCTGCCGATCGTCGGGTTCAAATCATCGGCGATATTCCTATCTATGTGGCCCATGACAGTTCTGATGTGTGGGCGCAGCCGAAAAACTTTTCCTTGGATGAAGATACCGGGGTGGTGTCTCAGATGGCGGGCGTTCCACCAGACTATTTCAGCGAAACGGGGCAGTTATGGGGAAATCCGGTCTACAACTGGGAGTACCTTCAGCAAACGGGCTTTGCCTGGTGGATTCAGCGTTTTGAGGCCATGCTGGATCTGGTGGATTGGATTCGGATTGATCACTTTCGTGGGTTTGAAGCCTTTTGGTCGGTGCCGGAAGGGGAAGAAACGGCGATGAATGGAGGCTGGGTCAAGGCTCCTGGCGATGAATTCTTTACGGTGCTGCGGGAAAAGCTGGGTAAGTTGCCGATTCTGGCAGAGGATTTGGGCGTGATTACGCCTGAGGTGGAAGCGTTGCGGGATAAGTTTGAATTTCCGGGCATGAAGGTGTTACATTTCGCCTTTGGGTCGGATCCAGGAAATTGCTTTTTACCGTTTAACTATCCTCGCAATTGTTTGGTCTATACCGGAACCCACGACAATGATACGACGGTGGGCTGGTTTGAGAAATTGAATGATTGGGAGCGGGATAATCTGCTGGTGCACATTGGGGCGGTGAGTCCCTATGGGATCCACTGGGATTTGATTCGGGTGGCTTTGAGTTCGGTGGCTAATTTAGCGATTATTCCGTTTCAGGATCTTTTTGGGTTGGGTTCGGATGCGCGGATGAATTATCCGGGGCAACCGGAGGGCAACTGGGGCTGGCGCTATCGGGAGGAGGCGATTCAAACGGATTGGATTCGCGATCGCTTGCACCGGATGACCGATCGGTTTGGCCGTTTGCCCCGCTAATTGTGCCAGTCCAGGCATCATCAACCGATTCGACTGTAATTGCTTCTGCAATTTCTTCCATGGAATCTCAGGAAAGCCTGTCGGTTAGAATGTAGTCGAAGAAATTGTGACGTTGTTGCATTCTATGACTCGGTTCCTCAGTCAATTGGTTGGTTTTGCCCTCATTCTGGCAGGGGTTTATTTCCTCGGCCAGAACGTTATTTTTACAACCCAGACAGCGGGTTACTGGTGGAAGGCGATTCCAGCGACGGGATCGATTCTGACGGTTCTGTCTGGGGTCTTTTTTTTGGTGTCTGAGCGATCGAGCAATCGGGAGATTGGCTGGATTTTGGTGGGGGTGGGGATTGTTCTGGCGTTTGTTAGCGGGGGCATTGTGGTCAAGCCGACTTCGCTATGGACGTTTTTGGTTTCGGCGTTGGCGTTTGTGACGGGTTATAAGTTTGTGACGACTGGACGTTTGCGTTGGTAGCGCCTTCGGCATCCCGCCAAGCCATGGTGCGTTACATTGCAAGCCATGGGATAGGAATCTTTGCGAAAAAATATAATGTCATAGCATAGAGCAGTGTCATAAGCAGGGCAACAATAGAAATCATGTAATTGCCTTGCTTAAATTGATATAAGTGATCAATAAAAACATTCCCTGCAACAACAAACAGTACAGCAGCAATGAAAATGCTGAGACAGGATACGGATGGATTGACGATCGGCGTGATCTGAAATATTAAGTCGAAGAACTTACCTATCACGATCAGCCAGACTAGTAGACCGATCGGGGTTCCGTAGATAAAACCTGCGGTAATGCCGAATGAACGCAGAAAACCCGGTGAGTCCGGATTACTGCCACCCATAATCGCGATGTAGAACGTCAGGCAGACTGTCAGTGGTGAGAGTATCAGATTCAGAATGAGCAATCCTTTGACCAGTTCTGGTACGGCAATCATGGCCAGGAAAACACTGTAGATCATGGGAACGTCTCCGAGTTTTGTGTAAATGTAAGTTCGACCCGCAAAATTGTCCTCCACAAATTTCCTGTGCTGAGACACAGAATTCACTTGGGTGTCGGGGGAGTAGAGTCCCGTGACATTGTAGGGGACAAGGCGGTTTCTCTGACGCCATGCTAGAGCAAACTGCCTTGAGGGGATAAGTTCCCCGATCTTCACTGCGCAGCAGCCCCGACGATCGCGCCACATCCCGAATTCATCGAAATCCCGAATTCATCGAACTCACGTTGTGTAAAGGTCTGTTGGTGTATCGGAGGTTGGCTGATGGTGAGGGAATTCTTGATTTAAAATACCTATTCAAAGTACCCACAGACTGCGAAAGAATCAACGCAATCTGTAGGAAACTCAGGCTACAACTGTTACTGCTGCCGTTCGCGACTGAGGATGCTGATGTATTGCCCGTCGGAATGCAAAATCTTCATCGGTTGACTCCAATGAATCCTGTCTGCAATGCGATGGACATGCAATTGATTAATCGTATCTTGAATGAATTCTGGATGACCAATTAAGTGGAACTGTAAGCGTTGTTTCTCATGTTGAACTGAACGATCGCCACGATCGCTAGAACCTTTCGCCATATTGTGAGCTTCTCCTTGTAGTGAACCTAAGAAGCCCCAAAATTTAGAGCCACCCCGTTTGACATCACAAACAAGAGTGGCTCGATCGAATGTACAATTCTCAACAAGCCTCCTTGCTGCGGAACCAGCGAGGGGGAATAGCTACTTGGGCTTGTGACCAGCAATCCCGAGTAGTGCCCTAAATTTTTGGGAACCCAGCGCTCCATGCTTCATGCCAACTCGTCCAATCTAAGAAGGATGTCCATGGAAATCGCTATGACAAACTACACTACGGATAAACCCCATCCAAGTCAACCGTATAGCATCAAAAAATATTAACTTTGCTTCGATCGTAGAATTTTCTAGACCGATCGCGATTGCAGACCGATCGAGACTCCTCCCCCCCCCTAACGCACCCCCAACAACTTATGGGTTTGCAAACTAATCCGCCACTGGGGATGCGCCAGCACATAATCAAACACTAACTTTTGGCTCTCCGCACTCGTCCACTCCGGCTGCAAATAGCGCACCACCGATTCCGGCGTTTTCGCCGACTGTTCCTCCGCCCAAGCAAAATCCTCAGGCTGAGAAATCACCACCTTCAACTCATGGATGTGGGGATAAATCTCCGCAATAGGCGGCTTAAACGGCTTCGGCGATAGCGTAATCCAATCAAACTTTCCCGTTAACGGATGGGAACCCGACGTTTCCAAATGCACCCGCAAACCCGCTTGCTGCAATGTCTCCGTCAAGTCCGTTAAATCATGCATCAACGGTTCGCCCCCCGTAATCACCACAAAACCGGGATGACAAGATTGCGCTTCCGTAACTAAATCCACAATGCTGCGCCGAGGATGACGCTTATCACTCCAGGAAATCTTCGTATCACACCAAGGACAACCCACATCACACAACGCAAGTCGAATAAAAAATGCATTTGCTCCAACCCAAGCTCCCTCCCCCTGAACCGATTGAAATGTCTCCACGATCGGAAATACTGTCTGCAATCCTGTAGATCCGCGATCGTTCTCTACTGCTCGATTGCTAGCGATAGCATTAGATGTATTAGGCAAAGAAACCATAACAAAACCCCTGAAACAACACCTTAAATGTAACCAAAGCCGAAAAATAGAGCCGTGTAATTTTCTGACACGCCTCTATTTGTTGACAACCCTCGATCGAGTTCATCCCCCTAGACTGAGCGAGACTTACTGGGACTTAGCGAGACTTTTCAGGTCTAGCCGCCATTGCAACCGCTACTTAATCATCCGTATACTCCGCCCAAGAATTTGGCGACTCAGAAACCGACACATTCAGCTTCACCCCATCGGGCAACATCTTCTTGGTCTTGTCGTAGATATACTTAGCAATCATTTCCGCAGTCGTCTCATACTCCGGCGGCATGACTTCATTCAGCACACAGTGATCCAGTCCCCCCTTCGTCACATCCTTCTTCGCCCAACGTAACGTCCGAAAATCCGCCACCATCACTGGATGGGGACAATATTCCGACCCATGGAGCCGATCGCTCGTCGCCTCCAGCTTCACCGTATAGGTGTGACCATGGAGCCGACCGCAAGGCCCGTTGTAGTCCCGGATTTGGTGGGCAGCCGAAAAATTAAATTCAGTGGCAAGTTTCCAGCGAGGCATGGGGGAAATAACGACAATGACCTAACCAATCTTACCTAACCTGCCCTGGAAACCGTTTGTAGGAAGGCATCAAATTCCGTCCGATCGGCCATGGCCACCTGCGCTCCCCGTCGAGTTGTTGCCAAAGCCCCTGCCACAGATCCCCAGACCACCGCATCCCGCAGTGCCTTCCCTTCTACGATCGCCGTCGCCAATCCCCCCGCAAAGGCATCCCCCGCCGCCACGGAATCGATCGCCGTCACCGGAAACGCAGGCACAAAAAATTCCCCATCCGGTGTCAGACAAAATGCACCCTGAGCCCCCAGTTTCACAATCACCGTTTGGGCTCCTCGGGCTTGCAACTGCTGGGCCGCTTGCTGGGCCGTCTCCGGCGAATTCACCCCAATCCCCGTCAACTGGCTCGCTTCCACCTCGTTCGGCACCAAAATATCTACATAGGGATACAAATCCTCGATCGTCTCCCCAGGAACCGGAGCAGGATCCAAAATCACACAAACCCCCGCTTGGTGGGCCGCCTGAGCCGCCTGTCGCACCGCATCGATCGCTACTTCAAGTTGGAGTAAAAGAACCTTCGCAGTGGGCAACAAGGGGGACAACCGCTGTACTTCCGGTGTAGACACCCGATCATTCGCCCCAAAAACGCCCAAAATTTGATTTTCTCCGGTATCCGCCACGGTAATCACCGCCACCCCGGAATGAATCTCTGGATCGATCGCGATCGCCCCCGTATCTACCCCGTAGGACTGCAAACTGGCTAACAGTTCCTGCCCAAAGCCATCATTCCCCACCCGCCCCACCATTGCCGTTGGAATCCCTAACTTGGCAGCGGCAACGGCTTGATTTGCCCCTTTGCCACCGGGCGTCGTGAAAAATTGGTGTCCCATTAGCGTTTCTCCCGCTTGGGGCAAGCGTGGTACCTGGGTTACCAGATCCATGTTGAGGCTGCCAAAAACAACGATCGTCATATCCAGATCGCCAGCTCAGACGTTTAAAGTGCATTAACCCCCAATTCTACCAGCCGCAAAACCTCCCGATTCTGCCTAGGGATTTGCCAATAATATCCCCTCTTCGTCCCCCCTACCCTTCTACCCTTTTACCCTTTTACTCTCCTACCCTTTTACTCTCCTACCCTTTTACCCTCCTACCCCCTACCCAATTAGGATTTTATTTGTACGCTGTTTCCTTACCAACCCCAAGATCCCGGCTCGCCCTTAAATGGCCCCACAATATCCTGCGTGATCCAACCGCCGTAGAAGCCACCGGGTTGGGGCGTTACCTTTTCGCCATCCACATAGCAGGCATCCATGGGAGCCGCATAGAAGGCCACATAATTTTTAATGGCTGCAAAGGCTGGGGTCGGATCGGAATAGTACCAAGCAATGTCGGGGTGTTGGACATTCTCGATCGTCAACGTGTAATAGCTGCCCTGTCCTTTCCACTCGCAAAATGTTGTTCTTGCCGAAGGTAACAGGTAGGTCTGGTTAATATCTTCCGGGGGAATATAGTATACCGGAGGATGACTGGTTTCCAACACGCGATAGGCTCGGCGAGTATCCGCCACCGTCACCCCATGACAAATTACTTGAAGATGCTTCTGGGTTGGCTCTAACCGAGGGGGACGGGGATAGTCCCAAACAGACTCTTGTCCAGGGTTAGGGGGAATGGGTTGTGGTCTTTGCATAACGTCGTGGGGGCGGTTAACCCGTCTGTGAAAGAGGAGAGACGTGGATAGAAGTTGGAATGCTTAGCTAAATATTAGGCTAACGATTGAGCCTAATGCTTAGCATATTGTTTGCGAAGTTGTTGGATGAGATAGAACAGAACTGCTAAATTGACGCCAAGCACTAGAACTTTGAGTAGAGAAAACCCATGGACTAATTCGTATAACTCAAACGGGACACTGGTTCCCACCAAAATAATCACCAGCCATTCTGCCCAGAGCTTGCGGTACCATAGCCCAACCGCTTCCACGATCGTCACACCCGAATAGGCCAATGCACCCAATCCACTCAGCTGTAACGTTTTAGGACTGAAATTCAGCAAATGATCCACTAACGTACTAAGAATTCGGTGTTTACTTTCTAATAAGTAGGCTTGGGAAAAGTCAGCCAATTGTGCATGATCTTTTAGGGTGAAAAGTAGCGCGATCGCGGTTGTAAACAGTAGCCCTGCAACAAAACATTTGTAAAATACGATCGCAATCAGTCCCTTGGGCCTATGCCTTGACAAGCGTCCTAACCTCCATCCACAGTTGATGACACAGTTGGCGGCGTTAATAACGGAAAGAAATGACCTACCGGGCCTTGGCCTTGACCAATATTGAGCGAATATCCCAAAGCCTGTGTGACGTAATCTTTGGCTTTGCAGGTTGCAGTAAATAAATCCTTGCCCAATGCTAAGTTGGCTGCGATCGCAGCGGACAACGTGCACCCTGTACCGTGGGTATGAGGGGTATCCACACACTGGGTTCGTAGTACTTCCAGACGGCTCCCATCAAACCACACATCCACACCCCGCAGTTCCCCGGTCATGCCACCGCCTTTGATCAAAACAGCCTTAGGCCCCAGTTGGTGCATCTGCTGGGCGGCGGCCTTCATCCCCGCTAGGTCATGGATGGCCACACCCGTTAAAATTTGCGCTTCGTAACGATTGGGCGTGGCGATCGCTGCGAGGGGGAGGAGGCGATCGCGGAGTGTTTCGATCGCGTCATCTCCAATCAGTTGCACCCCCGCCCGTGACACCATGACGGGATCCACCACTAAATTCTGAAAAGCCAGTTGCTGGACAATTTCTGTGACTGCCAGCATAATTCCCTGGTTCAGAAGCATCCCCGTTTTGACCGCTTGCACAGTCATATCTTGGACGATCGCTTCGACTTGGGCCAGCACTGCTTCGGGGGGCAATGCTTCAACCCGTGTTACCCCAAGGGTATTTTGGGCCGTCACACAGGTTAGGGCACTAGTCCCATGTACCCGATGGAAAGCAAAGGTTTTTAAGTCGGCTTGAATACCTGCTCCACCACCACTATCAGAACCTGCGATCGTTAAAACGATCGGGGGGATGGGCGAAGCTTGTAGGGACATATGAAGTTACTGACTCAAGCAATAGAGGACAAGCAATAGACTGTAGACAATAGGGCAGCCAAATGGTCTCTTCAAAATAGTTTAATTCTATCGCTTGGGTCAACGGTTTAGGTTAGCGTGCTATTCTGATTAGCTTGCCAGGGGAACGTTGGGTTCCGTACTGGCCTGATAAACTTCTTCGCCCACAAAGTATAGTGAAATGACTCGGGCTCCCACAATAATACGAGCTTCTTCAGCCAAGGCTTCTACATCCTCCAGCAAGCAATCCACAATCCAAGGTTCTGGGCAGTGGATGACTAAGCATTCGCGGCGACGAGAGAATTGTAAGCGGCAGGTTGCCAACGCATGGAAGAATTGCTTCCGGAAGCGCTTGAGCCGTTGTTGGATGAGAATTTGACGATCTTCAGAACTGAGTTGAATAGACATAATGGGCGCTTTGAGGTATACGACCTTGTAGATGCTGACTAAATTGAACCCGATCGAGCGATCAACGAATACTGTGGGAATTCGGTATCTTCAAGGAAGACACCTGCGAGCAGTCCGTGGAATCACTGATTTTGCACCCTGGTTGATCGGTATCTCCTGTATTGTCAGTATCTACAGTCTGTCTTGCATTTTTCCTGAAGTCCGAATGCATCATTTGACGCAAAGTTCCGGGACAGGGTTCCTAGGAGGTGGGGTTCTCTGGAGAGGCTAGCTCTTCAGCAGACATCACCCACAAAGAGGAGTCTAATTGAAAGGGGAAATCGACTTGATTTCAAATTGACCAGATTTCAAATTGACACAATTCTGATAGCGGTGTTATCTAGATCGATCGTCTGAAATGTTGGATATACCTCTGATAGTAGCGTTGTCTCGATCGATCTGCTGGAGCATGAGAGCCATCAATAATCAATAGGGTGTGAATTAAACTCTTTGGAGTGAGCTAAGCCAGTTCCAATGTCATTAGCTTGACATTCACTTGACATTCACTTGTCATCCACTTGTCATTATTTTGACAATTGTTTGTCATTATTTTGACAGTTGCTTGACATTCACAGGTCGTTCAGCATTGATATTGGTTTGGCAATTACTTTCGATATTTGTTGAGGATACGGCATGACTCAATCTCCATTGCAAAAAGACGTTAGACTTCCTTGGTTGGAAGGGATCCGTATTTTTGCCGCAGTATTTTTATTGCTCTATCACGCACAGTTGCTATTGACCCACTATGCCTATACGCCCCAGCCAACGGGATTATTGGACAACTGGCAACGAATGACCACTGCGGTCACTCCCTTGGGGACAGGGCCTTGGACGGCGCTGTGGAGTGTAACAATCTGGTTTGGCTATCAGTTTGTAGATGTGTTTGTGTTGATTAGCGGCTTCAGTTTGGTGCTGTCTCTCAAGGGACGACCGATCGAACCTGGATCCTTTATTCGACAGCGTTTTTTAAGAATTCTCTGGCCTTTTTGGACAGTGGCTTGGGTGGGCTATCCCATTCTCTGGACGATCGGGACCCTGACCCACAGCTACATTCCCGATCCTTGGCACATGTTTGCGGGCCTCACATTTCCACTGCTATTTGACTATGGTGGCCTTTTACTGTTGTCTACCAATGGCCCTTGGTGGTTTGTGCCCTTGATTTTGAGTTTTGCGTTAGTTTTTCCGTTTCTCTGGTATTTAATTCATCGCTGGGGAGCGAAGAATGTACTGCTAATTAGTATTGTAATGACCTGCGCCTATCGTTTTTTGGCGAGCTTTATTTTAGAAGGTCATCCAACCTATGTAATGGTCAGTGCCGATTCTGGCTGGCAGCCATTTCTGACCTTTGTCGCTAAACTCAGTACTTTTGTAGTTGGCATGATTGTAGCAATTCACTACCAAACAGGAAAAGGTGCAATTTACTGGAGTAATGGTAAAGCGTTAATGCTGGGAATTCCGATTTACATCCTCGGTTTTGTTGGACAGTTTTATCGATCGGGGTGGATTACCAATGAATTTTTTATTGCCATAGGATTATCTTTAATCTGTATGGTGATTTTTCGTAGTCTTGCTCAAGTATTTAACTGTTCTGTTTTATTGAAGCAACTTGGCAAACATAGTTATAGCTATTACCTCATTCATAATTTTATTGTCGATCGTGTCATGCATCTCTATGTTGATGACAATGTAGATAGGTACTATCATGCTTTACCTGGAATGATGATAGGTACGTTGGCTCTGGCAATGGTAGTGGATTGGATAACTCCCAAGTTTCAGCGGGGTGTGACTGGGTTATGGAAATGGCTTGACGCTTCTCTGCAATCTTCACTGGCCTTAAGTTGGACTCCACAGCTAGGCGATCGAGTAATTTATCAAGATCAGGCAGGCTGGTTAATTACCCAGGTAGATCCGGTTCGGTATGCTCCCCGACTGTACCTCTGCTGCATTGCATGGGAGGGGAAATCTGTGTGGGTGAATGTGCAGGATTTGCGACCCATGACGGAAACCTTGAACCAGCCTTCTATTGGAAGTTGAGGCTCTAGGGGATTTGAGCTCTGGATGGCTGAGTTCTGTATCATTCAGGATAGTTTAGGTTCGGTGTGGTTAGCCCTCGTAGGGAACAGCGTATAAATAAAATCCCAATTGGGTAGGGGGTAGGAGGGTAAAAGGGTAGGAGAGTAAAAGGGTAAAAGGGTAGAAGGGTAGGGGGGATGGAGAGGGGATATTATTTCTTGGCAAATCTCGTATTTACACCTCTATGTAGAATGAAGGAAACGAAATCACAAGAATGATAGGCAATGGATTATGCTGATTCAGCTAACGATTCCCGATATGATGTGTAGCGCTTGTGCCAATACGATCACCCAAGCGGTGACAGTGATAGATCCCAATGCAACTGTTGAGGCTGATCCAGGCACAAAGCTGGTAAGAATTGATAGCCAAGCTTCTGAGGTGGAGATTCGATCTGCGATTGTTGCTGCAGGGTATACCCCGGCCTAATCTCTCGCTGTCTTTACGATCGTTCGCTCTCATCTACTGGTGAATACGAGGGATACGATGCGCGATATAAAACAGCGACCCACCTAGCAAATAGGTGGGTCGTACTGTTAGTGATAGGTGAATCAATGAACAACCGAGGAGTGGATTAGTTCCTGAGTCCTCAACTGTAGGCTAAGGGTTCAGGAACTACAGGATTGACTTCTGATCCAAGGGGACTAATATTTAGGCGTGCCCATGGAGCTGGGATAACCCGAGGTATCGCCAGAAGCACCAGACAAACCGGCTACTTCCTTAACAAAACCCGCATAGGCTTCCATCCCATGTTCGCTAATATCCAAGCCCTCCATTTCCTCTTCCGGCTTCACCCGGATGCCCAGGGTTGCTTTCAGTGCAACCCAGAAGATGCTAGAGAGAAGAACCGTCAGACCGCCAACGCAGATGGTACCCAGGAATTGAATCCAAAGCTGCTCAATACCACCGTTGAAGAATAAGCCAGCTTTCGGTGCAACATCACCCGCACCGAAAATGCCACCCTGACTAAACAGACCTACGGCGAGTGTCCCCCAAACACCATTTACCAAGTGCACGGAGACAGCGCCAACTGGGTCATCAATCTTGATGCTGTCGAAAAAGCCGACTGCGAATACTACCAAGATGCCACCGATCGTACCGATAATGGCCGCAGAAGGGACGCTGACAAAGGCACAGGATGCAGTCACCGCTACCAGACCTGCCAAAATTCCGTTGATGATCATGGACAGATCCGGCTTACCCAGATACAACCAAGCCACGATCGTTGCCGCAACTCCGCCAAAGGCAGCCGCTGTATTCGTCGTCAACGCGATGTGGGCGATCAGAGCGCCATCGCCTACAGCCATGGTGGAACCGGGGTTAAAGCCAAACCAGCCTAACCAGAGAATCAAGCAACCCAGGGTTGCAATACTCATGTTGTGACCGGGCAATGCATTAGGTTTGCCATCGGCCCGGAATTTGCCCAGACGAGGCCCGAGGAATGCAGCGCCCATCAGTGCTGCCCAGCCACCTACCGCGTGAACCACGGTGGAGCCTGCAAAGTCATAGAACCCTTGAGTCGCTAACCAGCCACCACCCCAAATCCAGTGACCTGTAATCGGATAGGCGATTCCAACTAGGAGCAAGCTAAAGATAAGGAAGTCAACAAACTTAATGCGTTCTGCCACTGCCCCAGAGACAATTGTTGCAGCAGTACCCGCAAAAGCCAGTTGGAAGAAAAACTTGGCGGCTAAAGGAACACCCGCCCAGCTTAGAGAACCAAAAATTCCTTGATAGTCAGTTCCCATTGCAGGGCTATTGTCTGCGCCTGAGAGGAAAAATCCGCCCGACCCGATGATGGGGTTACCATCGCTAAACATCAATCCAAAGCCGATTGCCCAGAAGGCGATCGTGGACAATGCAAAGACAATTAAGTTCTTAGAAAGAACGTTCACCGCGTTCTTTTGGCGACAGAATCCGGTTTCCAACATCCCGAACCCTGCATTCATAAAGATCACGAGCATTCCCGCAATCAAGACCCAAGCCGTATCCAAACCTACCTTCATTGTTTGAGCGTCCTTGGCAAGACTCTCTAAGGTAGGTGGTTCACTGGCAACAGAAGCAATATTCCACAGGCCAACAATAAGTAAAGCGAGTGGAATACAAGCTTGCCAACTCGGCGACAACCGCTTCAACCAATGGATAGCCAACACTTTTTGCATCCAACGGGGAAGCGACGATTGCCGAGTCATAGGTCTTTCCGTTTGTTTCTTAGCTATCATGACCAGACGTTCCTCGGTAAATCAATAAACTTAATCGCCATAACTAGTCTGAGTAGTGGAGATCCCTTTTTCCTGGGATTTGAATGACGCGAGATTTCTTTCAGATCCCAGACTCGACTCACCATGGAATAGACTGTACCAGAGGACATCAGTGAAACGAAGCATGTCTCAATCAACACACTTCTGATTAATCCACATGATCAGTAAAGTAGCTGTCTCCATGCCAGCAGGAAAATTTCGAGACAGGCATGAAGAGCGCTAGTAAAGCTCAATTGAGCCATAGCACAGCCGATTAAGTTATCAAACGATAATCAAGATGACACCAAATTTTGAGGGGTGAATTCTGTAATAAAAGCTACTGTTTTCGTGCTCACCTCACTCTTTAGAGAGAAAAAAGCTGTATTTTTGTCTGGCTAAACCCACTTCAAAATGGCTCAACTATTTATCCTACAAGGGTTACGCCATTTTTCTATAGATCGATGCAAGTATTGCAATTTATCTTTTGAATGAATTGTATAGATAAAAATATATGATCGCTCTCTATGGCTAGTGGATCACGGGTAACAGGAGATCGATCGTTTTTGCTTGGGCTGCTTTAAATCATGCTTGCTTGGAGACTCTACTATAATTCTAATTTTGAGGTGACGATCTGCACCCTATCGTGATTCAGAATTGTAGGAACTGTCGCTTCAGGGCAATGTCTCGCAAGCGGGGTGTAAATCAAAATTTTTTATGACGTAATATTTTGATGCATTTTGAATGAAATTGCTGAGTTTTGGGTTTCGTTGTTGAGCGAATTGTCAAGTTAATTGTTGTGTCCAGTATTGATATCGATTATTGAGAGCGGGCTTCAATTTATTTGTTTTTCAAAGGAATCACTATGTCTCCAAGAATTGCTGCAATTGTTCCTAGTCGAAATCGTCGATCGAAGACCCTCCGGTTTTTAAAAGGTTTATCCCAACAGACCTCCGTAGAGGTGGGAATTATTTTAGTAGATGCTAATTCCAGTGATGGGACTCCGGACGCAGTGTTTCAGGAATTTCCCCTTATTTCCATCTTGCACGTTGATGATGATAGTTATTGGACAGCTTCTACAAATCGTGGGGTGGTCAAAGCATTAGAGGAAGGATATGACTATATTTTGACTATTAATGACGATGGTGTTATCAATTCTAACTATTTAGAAACGCTGATTAGAATGATCCAGAAACACCAATTAATGATTTTAGGAAGTCGCCATGATTATCTCGATGATCCAAGTTTAGTGGCATCCATTGGAATCGGTTTGGACTGGAATCGACATTTAGTGAGGATTCTGTATGCTGATTGTCCTGTGCAATGCCTTCCTGCAGAAGTGCGCAATGCAGATATTTTAGACGTAGATACTGTTACGGGGAATGGAACGCTCTTTCATCGATCGGTGTTTGACCAAGTTGGATTATTTGATGAGAAGCACATGCCCCATTACTATGCTGACTCTGAGTTGGTTCTACGGGCCAAGAGACGGGGGATGCGTGTGTGCGTTACTCCACAAGCCATTATTTGGGAGGATACGCCAACTCCCTCAGAACAAGTATTGGCTAGACAAGAAGAGTCTGATCGTTCTCTTTGGGAAGATTTTATCTACACATTCTTCCACAAAAAATCTGGGGAGATGATTTCTGCAAAGCTTCATTTTGTTCTACGACATTGTCCACCCCAATACAAAATACAGGCGATTTTACGAAGAACAATTGGAGCGATGGGCGGCTGGTGGGTTCGTAGATTACGCCGTCAAATGCAACGAGTTTTGTCCCCTTCCTTAAACAATGCAAATTAAGATGCAATAGGGTTTGCCCTGATTCAATCTGCTGTCCAGAATTAGACTTTCGGGTTGCTGGGGATCGGGATTTCTGGGGATTGGTATGATGAGGGCTGTGCAATTGACAGCCAAGGATTATTGTCATGAGTTCCCCTGTGCAAGCCGATCGAACCAATGTGCATCAGTCACTCTGGAATGCCCGGATTCCTGGATTGCAGGGATGTCAATCGATTGGCTTGCACAATGGTGAGATCGTTTCTATCACCCCGCAACAAGATCAAGTACCACTGGAGGGAGAAGACTGTATCAATGTTGCAGGGGACTGGATTTCTCTGGGGGGCGTTGATCTGCAAATTAATGGAGCCTTGGGGTTAGCGTTTCCTGATTTAACGCTAGGACATATTGAGGTTCTAGAGAAAGTTGGTCAATTCCTTTGGCATCAGGGCGTGGATGCCTACTGTCCAACGATCGTCACGACTTCGATCTACAAAATTCACCAATCCCTCGCCGCGATCGATGCCTGGATGACTCGCCCCCACCGCTCTCCCTACCAAGCCCAAATCATCGGCGTGCACCTAGAAGGCCCCTTTCTGAATCCGGCCAAGCGAGGGGCCCATCCAGCAGAATTTATTTTGCCGCTGACTGTAGACAACGTGAAATTAGTCCTAGATGATTACGCTCACGTTGTCAAAATTATGACTCTTGCGCCGGAAATGGATGATAGTCATGATGCGATCGACTATTTACGATCGTTAAATATTACCGTGAGTCTCGGCCATTCCCAAGCAACGGCAACCCAGGCTCAAGCAGCCTTTGACCACGGTGCCACCATGGTGACCCATGCCTTTAATGCCATGCCCAGCTTGCACCATCGAGAACCAGGATTACTGGGTGCTGCGATTGTGGACGATCGGGTGCAGTGTGGCTTTATTGCCGATGGCCAACACGTGGTTCCGTTAATGTTGGACTTACTAATACGGGCAAGTAGTGGAGATGGTCTTCAACCGAGCGAGGGGCATCAAGGCTTATTTCTGGTGAGTGATGCGCTTTCACCCTTGGGTTTACCCGATGGCTTGTATCCCTGGGATAGTCGGCAAATTGAGGTCACCGCAGGCACGGCACGGCTACCCGATGGGACGTTATCGGGGACAACTTTGCCGTTGCTAGAAGGGGCTTGTAACCTCGTTAAATGGGGGATTTGTCCTCCAGAAACAGCGATCGCCCTTGCGACCATCGCCCCCCGTCAGGCAATTGGCCTGTCTACCGATTACATCGGCCAATCCCAAGACAACCTGTTGCGATGGCACCAGAATGACCAAGGGCTGCTGCAATGGCAACGCTTAACGGAATTGTGACGATCGAAATGCCATCATCTCCCATATCACGGTTTCCCATCCGTTCTCACCCAGGTTCTGATGGATTTAACCCAACTGGTTTCTCCCATGGTCAAAACTTGAGCCAAGAAATTGTCGAGGACACCAGGTGTCACAATCGGTAAACAGATCGATCGTTCAACAGGTTGATATTCGTCTATTTGCCACACCAGAATCTGCGATCGAGCACCGTCGTAGCGCCAAATTTCGGGGATGCCCAATGCTCCGTAGATGGGCAAGCGGGGCAGGGAAAGGCTGGTCATATCAACTTCGATCGCGAGGTCGGGGGGCGGGTCGATTGCGAGGTCGATGGTCATACGTCCGCGAATGGCGGGTTCGTTTTGGATGTAGTAACATTCGTCGGCTTCAACACCTTTTGCGAGGTCGGCGCGGCTCCAAGTACAGGAACCTAAGCTACAAATTTCAATTTCTTGTTCTTCCGTTAGGACTTCCACCAAACGTGCGAAAAATTTCTTGTATCGTTCGTGGGGTGGTAACGGCATCCAAATCTCCAGGTTTCCATTGTCGTAGGTGAGCCGTTTACTGGGCTGGGTTTCGAGTTCTTGAATTAAACCCTGAAAGGTTTCCCAGGTGATACTTTGGAGCAAGATACGTTCCTGCTCGCGGGTGGGTGGGGATTCGCTGGGGATGACCGTGACCATGATGGAGTGGGTGTGGACGGTTGGGGTGTTCTGGTGATTATAGCGTTGGGCTTGGTTGGCGTGGCGTTGCAATCACGAGTTGCAATTACAAGTTGCAGTCGCGATCAGCAACCAAGACTGAGTCAACCAAGACTGAGTCAACCAAGACTGTAGTGCGAACTGAATGAGACTTCAAATACTTCAGCAAACTTCTGAGCCACGATCGGTAAAACTTGCTCAACAGTTAAATCAGGAAGCCAATCGGCCATGCGTCCTACGGGTTTGTCTGTAATGCCGCAGGGCACAATGCGACTAAATCCTGTCAAATCTGGGCAGACATTTAGCGCAAAGCCGTGCATCGTAATCCAGCGACTCACCTTAATGCCGATCGCGGCGACCTTGGCCCCCTCAACCCAAACGCCCGTTAACCCTGGCACCCGATCGCCCTGCAACCCATATTCTGCCAAGACTTGAATAATCACTTCCTCCAACTGCCGCAGGTACCAGTGCAAGTCCTTGCGGTAATGCTGCAAGTTTAAAATCGGATATCCCACGATCTGTCCGGGACAGTGGTAAGTGACTTCCCCCCCCCGTTCAATGCGATGCAGTTCATATTCGCTAGACTGGGGATTAAATTTGAGAAATCCTTCATCGGATCCCTGCCCTAAGGTATAAACGGGCGGATGCTCTAATAACGCCAAGACATCTTCGGGATCCAATCCAGCTTCGAGTTGGGCTTTGCGATCTCGCACCTGTTGCTGCTGCCATGCCCACGCCTCTGCATAGGGCACTAATCCAGGGTGATGCAGGCGGCACGATCGACGATTTTCTGCTAAATTTTTCTCAAGTACCACTAGATATAGTGTCTCCAACTTGAACAAAGCACTGTAAACTACGAATCTAGCGATCGCGTTTGCTTGGGCGATCGTCAGTTCTGGAATCTCAATTGTTGCAGATTCTCTCCAAACCTTCCCTTGGAACCTGTTGAGGAATTGCCGTGAATCTCCCCAACCCCACTCGCCATACTGGGATGCCCTGGTCGCAGCCCGACTACCACCAACCCGAAGCCCATCCGTTGGAGTCGGGGCATATTCTGTTGAGTCCCGGTTGCCACTATACCTATCGCATCATTGGGCCATGCTGTCGGTTGTTCGATCGGGAGCAGTTGCCCTATCCCTGTTGCCGCATCGAATGGCATGGCAAAGAACCCAGTTGGCGACGCATTGGCAAGCGCTACGTGCCTGACATGGCGACTAAGGGTAGCCCGTCCTACAGTGTGGAAATTGTCGGCCAGGAGCACCGCACTAAGCCCATGGTGATTACGCTGTATTCGGTTAAGCTGTCGCCTGAACAACGGGAATGGTGGCACTCCCGCAAGCCGATCGTTAGTTCAAATGACTAGCAAGGCGAGTGCGCTCGAAGATACCGCTGTTGATTTGACGATGGTCTACGACCGACCGAAGGTCATCGAGTTCACGGGTGCTGTAGCGTTCAGTAGCAGCAAGTTCGAGATAGAAAAGGCGTTCAGCTTCAGACTTACAGCGCGACATGATGATGCGATGGTGCGTCCAACTCAATTGCGTCCGCAGTGCGGTCGTAATCTGTGAATCGGGATAGGTTTCATAAAATTGGCGCATTCTCTCAAAGTTGCGCTTTTCAAAGCCTTTGATGCCGGGTTCTTGAGCTTGAATGAACGCTGCAAGTTGTTCGATCGTTTTTTGTCCCCATTCGGATGCGGTCATGCGATCGCTGATATATTTTCCGATGCTCCAATAAAGTTTGATCAATTCCTGGTTCGTGTTGGCAAGAACTTTTTGCTGAGCCGATTGAATCAGGGTGAGAACTTCAGTAAATTGGGGTTGCAAAGGATATGTTATCAGTGATCAATTGTGTCAACTCGTGGATTAATTCTATTCCACCAAATGCTTAGGTTGCAGAACGTTCAAAAGGGTCTGTTGGTGTGCCCTGGTGAAATCACCAGAAGCAATGGTGCAGACCGTTGGCGCAGCCTGCCGTAGGCATGGACACGCATTACCAACCTGCTCAAACTGGTGACAAGTAAGCGTCATGCGACTTTGACGGGCATTAGTCGTAAAGGCTATTGGCGCTTGTCAAAGACGTTGGCAACGCAAACGGGAATGACCTATGAATGGTTAAAGAAACAGGGATTGCTCTCAATTAAGCAACTGTAGAAACAAGCTCAAGGTTACGTTTAAGTCATCAGTGTTGTTTGCGCGGCGACCTGATCTGCCCATTGCGGACCCGCATGGCAGGTGGTGTGGGAGGGGAGGGTTAAATTCCCTCCTCGACCCGATTAGACTACCGGCCAATAATAAGTAAAAATACTCCCTAAATTTTTGTTGATCTTACAACTCAAAATCCCTAGAAGCTTTCCGAACGTGCTATCCTAGTTTCTAGAGCACAAACATCGGTTAGCAGCATTTGTTCCTAGTATTAACAAGTTTTCAAGTTTCTCCTTTGACAGACTTCTCTCCGAAAATTTACTCTACATATCCTTCAATTTTTGGAGACAAGCTATGTCAATTTATGTAGGCAACCTGTCCTATGACGTTACTGATGCCGATCTGACTTCTGTATTTGCAGAGTATGGATCTGTAAAGCGAGTTCAGCTTCCCGTAGATCGTGAAACTGGTCGTATGCGTGGCTTTGGTTTCGTAGAAATGAGTGCGGATTCTGAGGAAACGGTTGCCATTGAAGCACTAGACGGTGCGGAGTGGATGGGTCGTGATTTAAAAGTTAATAAAGCTAAGCCTCGTGAAGATCGCGGCGGCGGCTCATTTGGTGGCAATCGTAGAAGCGGTAACAGCTTCTCTCGTGGCTACTAAATATCGAAGCTGAGGTAGTAGTCTGGCTGTAGAGGTCAGACCGAACGAGAAGGGTTCAAGCATTTCTGCTTGAACCCTTCTTGGTTCTAACTCAGCAATTTAGGGCTGCTTAATTCGGTAGTGCCCTGAAGGGCACTACCCGTGTGTGGACGTTGTGGTACGTTGATTGGCTCAGCTGCCCTTGGAAATACAGCAAGAATTGTGGACTGTTCTGGATTTGGATGATGTCCGGTAAGCTGATCGCGCAGGTCTAAACGAGAGAGTACAGCAGGTTGTGGAACAAACTTTGACGGCTGATGATTGGCGGGCGATGACCCATGGTCGGTCGTAGACCATCGCGAAGGCTGCCGCTAATTCAGTGCAAGTGCAAGTGTTGGCGCGTCACTGTTTGCCAAAAACTGCCTAATGAATGGATTGGTGGATGTTGAAGCGGGTGGAGATGATTTGGATGCCTGATGATGTTGATGCACGATCGCGTATCTCAAGCTGCTCTCGGCCCACCTAATTAAGACTATTGTGACCAATCAACGATCGATAAACCTAGAACTAATGAAAAATCTCGATAGTTGCAAGTCACAACTGTTGCTTGGTTAGCCAATGCTACAGCGGCGTTAATTCGTACAACCTAGCCGTTAAAAAGTTCTTGAGCCGTGATGATTGTAATAACAACGTCTTTCCCTGCGGCTTGAACTTGGCGAGTGACATTGGAATTTCCCAGAGTAGTAAAGAGGCGGTATCTGTGTCCAAAATCCAGAGGCTCATGGCGTTTCTATCCGATCGAAGGGTGAGCTTCGAGTCCACGTTCGGCGCGCATTTCTGTCATAATTTCGGCAAAGTCGGGATCGCCTTTGTACATACCCATGAATTCTGTCCAAGGATTTTCCTGTTCAGTTATGGATTCTTCTGGAATCACTGGAAAGCTGAGTACCTCTGTTCCGGTAAGGTGGGCTGTGACTAATTTTTGGAGGGCTTCGATCGCAGCTTCTCTAGTGGGTGCTGTGACTTGGCAGTCGTTTAGTTCGACGACAGAAGCAACGAATTGTTCGCCTACGAATTTTAGTAGGATGTGGAGATTTAGACTTTTGATGCTGCGTGAATCAAGCAGGTTCATTGGTGTTACCCTCAAGAAGTTGCTCTCGCTTTGATTATAGGCGATGCCTATGACCTGTCGAACGAGAAGGAGCGACGGCGGGATATTGATGCAAGCACCTCAACTGCCTAAATTAGGGCTGTAAAACACTGCCCATAATCTGCCCTTATTTTGACTCCCAAATTCACCCAAACTAGTCCAAACTCACCTAGTCGATCTTTTGGGGAAGTGCGTTAAAACCCTTGCGTAGAGCCTGTATTACTGATGGGCAGTACAAGATTCGAACTTGTGACCCCTTCCGTGTGAAGGAAGTGCGCTACCACTGTGCTAACTGCCCGCGCTTCGCCAATATAACAAAGTCCGATCGTAAAAACAAGCCATTACTCCAAAAAAATCTAGCTCCCCGCGCCCAGCCCCACAACAAGACTCCTAAAACCTAACTATCCAGCAAATTTGAGCACAATTTTCAATTTTTCCGGATCATCCTTCCCTGCTTAGAAGAGTGGAGTGGTAGATGCACCCTGATGATGAACCCTGACTCCGGTCGGGGTTTTTATTTTTAGATACGATTTTTGCAGATAATGGATTGATCCGCCCGATCGCCCACCATTAGGGAGCAGCACATAAATAAAATCCCAATTGGGTAGGGGTAGGAGAGTAAAAGGGTAGGAGGGTAGGGGAATGAAGAGGGGATATTATTTCTTTGCAAATCCCTTACCCCTTGCGCCGCTGAAATCGACCTAATAACCGCCCCACAAACAAATTCAACTCTGGCAACCGCAACTGACTCGAGATCGCTCCAAACACCGCCAAACCGCCACCCCCCGCGATCGCCAACTGCACCAGTTGAATGCCCACGCCTTCCGTTCCCAACAGCTTTTCCAACTGCGTCAGAATTCCCCAACTTGCCAGTCCCGCAAGGCCACTGGCGATCGTCAATCCCCCGATCGCAAAACCCCAGGATTGCCAGCCTAAACCATGTAACTTACGGTTGAGATAATAGGTTAACGCCACCATTGAAATCACATTCACACTCACTGTCGCTAACACCAACCCCGGTGCCCCCAACGGCAAGAGCAAATAATCAAACAACGCATTTAGGAAAATATTGACCATGCTAATGCGAAACGGTGTATTGCCATCGCCCAACGCATAAAACACCCGCACCAACACATCCCGACCTAAATAAACAAACATCCCTACCGCATAGGCCACCAACACCGAACCCACAATATAGGACGCATTGGGATCAAATGCTCCCCGCTCGTAGACAATGCGCACGATCGGCTTTGACAACGTAATAATCAACGCTCCCAAGGGTAACATCGCGATCGCTGTAATCAGCACCCCCTGCCGAATCCGCTGTTTTAGCTCTGGCCAATTTTCTGGACTAGTCAAGCGGGAAAATACGGGTAAAAACGGCACCAAAATCATATTGGACAGAATCCCTAGGGGCGTCTGCACCAGTAAATTGGCATAGTCCAACGCAGACACTGCCGCCGCCGGATTGGGCAAAAAGGACGTAAAAATCATGTCCGTATAGACATTGATCTGCAACATTCCCGACGCAAACAGCGCTGGCCCCATCACTCGCGTCACTTCCTTCACCGCCGGATTGTGCCAGTCAAAGCGGAGCCGTAAATTGCCTAACCCCTCTCGCTTCTGCACGATCGCCTGGGCAATCCACTGCAACACCGTCCCCGCCACAAAGGCCCCCGCTAGCACCATCCCGCCCAAGAGCGCATTTTCTGGTGCGGCAATCTTGCTGCCCAGGGTAATTGCCAGTCCGGCCACCGCCGCCACCACCGCCAAACTGGAAATCAACGGACTGACCGACGGTAACCAGTAGATATCCGAGGCATTCAACGCCCCAAAGCCAATGCCAATCATCCCCGCAAACCAAAAGGTGGGAGCCATGATCCGCAATTGCTGAATCGCAATGTCCCGCACTTCCGGCGCTTTGGTGACCAATCCCGGTGCAATTAGCGTAATCAGATAGGGAGCCAGGATGACCACCAGCACCGTCATCCCCAACAGCACCAAGCCCACCATCGTAGACACCGTTTCCACGATCGGGGCCACATCCTTTTTCTCTTTCTTGGCCAAAACACTGACCATGGCACTGTGGAATGGCCCGTTAATGCCCCCTAACAGAATTAGAAAGAAGCTAGGAATGATGGTGGAATACTGATAGGCTCCGTAGGCGGATCCCACCCCAAAGGCAGCGGCTAGGGCCACTTGGCGCACTAGGCCAAAGACTTTACTAATCAGAGTGGCAACGGCCACAATGCTGGCAATATTGACCAGCGATCGCTTTTTGGGGGCTTCTTCGGACACGCGGGTTGAGGTTGGCTAAACTAACAACCTCCCTATTTAATCACCTCTCGGTCGGTTCAGCGTTCTTCCCCAAAATTTGCACGAATTCTTGCCCTAATTCATGGTATTTGCAGCCAAAGAGGGCGTTGTGGCCAGAAAATCTGCTTTTCTCCTATCTGTTTGATCCTCTAGGAGCCAAATTTGGGAACCGTAAGGTAATTGATTTGCGCCGTTGTCTAGGGAGAAGATTGTGTCTGTATCAACTCAGCATCCACCAGAACCGACGATCGCAGTGCCCACGGTGTTAGGTGGCAACGATCGACCACTCACCCTAGACTCCACGCTCAAGGATTTACCGCTATACAATTGCCCGGTTGACATCCAAATCCTCGGGCGGGATCTGGCGCAGGTTTTTGAAAATAATCCAGACTTACCGGGTGTGACGTTGCTCGATCGGGGAAATTGGGTGGGAATGCTCTCCCGTAGCCGTTTTTTAGAATATTTGCTGCGACCCCAAGGCGGCAAAATGTTTTTGAATAAATCCCTGAAGGTGCTCTACAGCTATGCCCGGACAACCTGCCTCACCCTGCCTGGGAATACCCAAATCTTACTGGCCGCTCAGCAAGTGTTGCGCCGATCGCAGATTTTGGGCAGTGAACCGATTGTGGTGCAACTGGCCGATGACACCTACAGTCTGCTGGAATCCCATCAATTAAACTCCGCCTACTGGCAAATTCGTGGCATTGAGATGCAGGTTTGGCAGGAGCGTATGCAGGTACAGATGATTCGCAGCGATAAGATGGCCAGCCTAGGGCGTTTAGTCGATGGGGTGGCCCATGAAATCTTGGATCCAGTTAGCTTTATTTGGGGAAACCTCAGTCACCTATCCAGCTATGTCAAAGACGTCTACAGCTTGATAGAAGCCTACGAAAAAGTCATGCCGACTCCCCCGCCCCATATCGCGGCCCTGCGGGAGGAAATTGAAATTGATTATCTGCGGGATGATATTCCTAAAACCCTAGAAAGTATTCGGACTGGGGCCGATCGCCTCTCCAAATTGGCCTCCAGTCTACAAAACTTCTGCCATATTGATGAAGTGTATCCGACTCCTGCTAACCTTCACGATTGTTTGGATGGGGTATTGCTCTTACTAAAAAGTCGCCTCAAAAATGAACTAACGATCGTCAAGCACTATGGACATTTGCCGCCTGTGCCTTGTTTCATTGGTCAAATTACCCAAGTCTTTTTAAATCTTCTCAGCCAAGGCATTGAGCGGTTGTTGGTGCGGGCAGTAGCGGAAACCTGGCAAACGGAATCATTAAATATTTACGGCAAGCCCCTGACTCCGGTGGATTCTTGCATTATGGTAACGACGGAAACTTGTTCCCTAGATGGCAGTGGAACCCGCTGGATTTCGATTCGTATTGGCAATAATGCTGCTCCGATGTCACTGGAAGAACAGCAACAGTTGCAAGCCAGTTTTCTTGATCCGCATCTAATGGGTACGGAAACCAGTTTGGTGACTAGCTATCGGATCATCACCCATCGCCATAAGGGAATGCTAAAGGTGCGAACCCGGATGAATCCCGAGGATATCTTAGAGGAAGGTATTAACACAGAATTTGAAATGTTAATCCCATTGTGATAACTATCCGTAGGGGAGGTTGGGGCTTTACGATCGCGGCTTAATTGGGAGCCGTTAGAAACTTGCTCAGCAATCGCAGCCCTGATTCAGTCACCCACCGCCCCGTCCACCCATCTACCCATTTGGACTTTTATTGGTACGCTGTTCCCTTAGGAAGGTTCGGGAATGACCAGTTCAAGGTATTGGCTATCGAGCAGAAAGGCTCCCCGCTCAAACCGAATGCCCCAAGTATCGCTGGGATATCGATCTAAAACAATGCCCTCTTCTCCCACACAAACGACTTGAGAGGGGCGCAGCATCGGTTTGGGTTCTGCGGTTTTAATGTAAGGCGGTTGTTTAATCAATCGAACCTTGGCACCGATCGGGAATTCTTTTGACATAATGGTTGACTCAATAAGAAGTGAATAGATGGGGGTAATTCTGTTTACAGCTTAATGTAAAACACCTGATGGGGGTTCGATCGGGGCTGCATTCTCTCTCCTAGCGCGGTTGCGGCCCCAACGATCGATTGTGTAATCGCTGGGCGGTTCTTAAAATTTGCCCTGCCAGCATCGCTGCTCCAAATCCATTATCGATATTAACGACACCAATGCCTGCGGCACAGGAATTCAACATTCCTAGCAATGCGGCTAATCCATTAAAGCTAGCACCATAGCCAATACTTGTCGGAACAGCAATCACCGGACAATCTGCTAGCCCACCCACCACGCTGGGCAATGCACCCTCCATACCTGCCACAACAATTAAGACATCAGCATCGGCAATAATATGGCGATTACTGAGTAACCGATGAATCCCCGCCACCCCCACATCCCACAACCGCTTCACAGAACACCCTGACAACTCCGCCGTAATCGCAGCTTCCTCTGCCACAGGCAAATCCGCTGTCCCCGCCGAGAGGATGCCGATCGTGCCTGGGATGGCCTGGGGAGGGGCCGATCGTAAAGCGCAAATCTTGGCCCGATCGAAATACTCCACCTGGGGCACCATCTGCCGAATCCAATCGTAGACCTCCCGTTCCACCCGTGTCGCCATCACCACCGATGTGCGATCGCGCATCGACTCCATAATTTGGGCAATTTGCTCCGGTGTTTTTCCCGGCCCCCAAATCACCTCCGGAAAGCCTGTTCGCATGGTGCGATGGTGATCCACATGGGCAAAATCTCCCACCTTTTCAAAGGCAAAATCCTTGAGAGTTTCCAACGCCCGATCGGGGCTGAGATGGCCTTGGGCAACGGCTTGCAGCAGCGATCGAATCTGTTCCGGGTGGGTCATAGTGCCGCAGAAAATCAATTACACTGGAACTAACCTACCATTGACTTACCCCCTTCTCGACTCCATTCGCCGGAATTCTATCGTCCATTCCATCCATCCCCCATCACGAGGGAACCATGGTTACCCAACTAAATCAGCCCCAGCCGACAGCCAGCGATCGTCCCGATATTCACTATCCCGACAGCGACGGGCAGCCCATGGCCGACAACACCCTGCAATTCCAGTGGATCGTCACGATTAAGGAAAATCTGGAACTTTTATTTGCCAACGATGCCAACGTTTTTGTCGCAGGGGATTTGCTCTGGTATCCCGTAGAAGGGAATAACAAATCTGCGGCAGGCTCCCGATGCCATGGTCGTGTTTGGCCGACCCAAGGGCTACCGAGGCTCCTATCAGCAATGGAAGGAAGACAACTTGGCCCCACAGGTCGTGTTTGAAATCCTCTCGCCGGGAAATCGCCTCAAAGAGATGGCGAAAAAGTTTCAGTTCTACCAACAATACGGCGTTGAGGAATATTACCTGTACGATCCCGACACGATCGATCTGATGGGTTGGCTGCGGGGGACAGAATCGGCGGAGTCATCCAGGGAATACTTAATGATTATTGAAGAAATGGAAGGTTGGGTCACAGGGTAAGCGCATCTCAAACGCTATTGACAACTAGGGGTGGAGTCTTTACCCGAGTCGGGCAACGCAGCGGCTAAGACTTGGAGCATAAACGTGTCATCCATTGCGGCTCGCTTCG
>NZ_JBLZFX010000068.1:0-32751 GCF_050753345.1 Alkalinema pantanalense CENA528
CTCACAGTCTATGCAAATCGTCTGTATACAGAGCTACTCTTTAAGATGCGCTTACCCTGGATCTCAAGCTGATTGATAAGTGATCTACAAACGATCGATAGATTAATCTGAAAATACAAGTTGGGTAAAAATGCTGGAAAAGCTTATTTGGGAGGCTTTTGGGCTGAGTATCCTATCAGTACAGACCCTGCTTATGTTGAAAATTAAGTTTTGGAATAATCTCGAAATAATCTGAAATTTGGTTTTCGGTATCTGGAAGATCTGGAGTGTTAAATGTATTCCTTTAGGAGCCTTCTTTAAATAGTTCTGAAATTATGCTTAGGCGAATTAATCCAATCAATCCACTCAAGGTTTAACAAGTTTGAGAGCTAGATTTGAGAACTAGATTTGAGAATTAACGAGCTCTCAAATAGAACGGTTACATATTCTCTATTGCCCCTGTAAGGACAACAATAATGACACTTCCAACAATTGCCACTGCTCTGCAAAGTGCTCTACAAAGTGGACAAATTATCTTAGGTGACCGTGCGATCGATGGATTTGATCTCACCGATATTCTCAGTATTCTCAATAGCTCTCCACTCATGCTCACAGAGGCAACTCTGACAAGCTTGGATAATACAGTAATGCTCTCTGGAAAGGCGCGGATCTTTGGAACAGATCCCGTTGGAGTCAATTTAATTTTTACAGCCAATGGAGAGGCTGTTGACCTTTCTGTGATGACGATCGTGCCCGTCGGGTCTATTCCAGGGGTGCCTTGGTTACCGATCGCCAATTTGCAGATGGCGCTGACGGTTTCGGGCGGTCAAGTTACAGGGACAATCCAAGGTTCCCTCTTACCGAAGACAGGCGAAGCCATTGCGATCGTGCTCTCCTTAGACGTTGGTGAAACAGTCACTTGGCGCTCTGAGTTGCAGTCTTTATCCCTCACAACGGTGGCCGACCTGTTCTTAAATACGAATCAGGGGCCTCAGGATCTGCCTAACTTTGTTTTCTCAACATTGGCGTTGACCGTTTCGCCCGGTTCCGGTGAGTTTGCCTTAAATGCACAGGTGGACAGCGAATGGGCCTTTACGAGTCAAGGCTTGAACGTGCAGGTAGACCTCGGCGTGAGCCGCTTGGCAAGTCAGGTGAATGCAGCCTTAGCGGTTCGAGGGGCTGGCCCCTTGGAGATCGCGCCTGACCTCTCCCTCCAGGATTGCGATTTCACCTTTAACCTAGAAGCGGGTGAGTGGATGCTGGCAGGAACAGTCGCCGCGACGATTTTGGATGAATCCTTGCAACTTTCGGCCAGCTATGTCCAGGGGGCGGAACGTCGCTTATTTATGCTGGCACTGGCGATCGACGGAACCCTGGAACTTGTGAATTTGCCAGAGGTGGGACGCTTGGGAATTGCCAATCTGGCGATGACTCTAGCCCAGTCTACCACCGGAGAACCAGCCAACTGGTCACTGGCGGCGGCAGGTCATCTGCAACTGGAAAATGTGCTGAATGTGCAAGGACTGCTGACGCTGAGCCGGGAAGATCGGACAACTCGCTTGGTCTTCATGCCCGATGCCGCAGAGGCTGTGATTCCCTTACCGCCGAATCAGGAAGCGTCGCTGCGGTTGCAGTTTGGGGAAATTACGATCGCCCGCCAGACCCTTGCGGCACAACCGCAGCGATCGGCTTGGGCGTTTGAAACTGCGGTTGATCTGGCCTTCGCCGGGTGGCATCCTTCGGTTTATCGGGTTCTCCCCCCGCAAATTCAAGCCCAATTCCGGGCCGATCGCGATCGGGTCATGATTATTGCCGATCGGGCGGTCAATGCTGCTGAGTTTGAGATTCCCGATATTGAGATTAATAATCTCACCATTCCCCTCGGCACCATGCAAGTTGATGTGGTGAATTTAGCGGTTCGCATTGATAGCAACATTGAAGTCTCTGCGGATTTAGCATTGGGATTACCTTCGGATCTGAATAACCTATTCGGAGTCGATAGCAATAGAAATCCTAATTTGGAATTTTTCAATACCTTCGACCCCCGCAATCCCGAAGAGACAACCGTTAATTTACGACTAGCGATCGGGACGGCGGGAATTAGCGTGACGCCAGTGACTTCACCCATCCGAGCTGTGCGGATTGAGGAAGACAATGGAATTGCATACTGGCATGTTGATTTGGGACGCTTTGGGGAAGTCCGCTTGCAGGTGCCTGTCTTTAGCTATGACACTGCACAATCGAGTTTCATGGCGAGCGGTGGATTTGAAGTTATTCGTCCCTTAAGTTTGCCCTTAACTCCTTTCAAACGGTTGCTAGAAGCAGCGGGACTCGGAGCCGTAGCCGCTACTATTCCCGATGGACTACCATTCCAAGATATTCAGATTCTCGATGATAATGACAATTTCCGATCGCAGGAGTTACGCCAACTCTTGGCCACGATCGGGGATGTGCCCACCGAAATCACCGATGCCTTAGACTTGATTGGCGATCGGGTGAATCAATTGCCCAGCCAATTCCGGGACTATCTCAATGTTGAAATTCCCGATAGTTTTACCTTTGCAATTTCCGTGACCCCCAGTGGGACAGCCAAGATTAACGCCCGTGTCAATGAAGGTGATGATCCGATTCGACTGCTCTACCCATCGTTCCAAGTGAATCCCCTGCTCCCCATTCCCGTTCCCGTTTTGAATGGGATTGAATTGCGTAGCCTTTCCTTTGGGGAACTCTCTGGCGGTAGTTTGTTCCTACTGGAAGTGGATGCCAATCTGGATCAATTTGATCTGATTACCCTAGCCGCATCGTTGGCCTTACCGGATGATGACGCGATTCCCTTACCCAATACCCGCGATTTGCAGCGTCGCTTGGTTTTGCGTAACTTGTTCATGATTATTGTCTATCAAACTGTAATCCCCATTCCCATTCCGCTGTTCTACGACGAAGTGGGGATTGAATACCTAGGGCTAGAAGGGCTGACGCTGCAAACCCATGCCCAATTCCCCATGCCGAGTTTTGATCTGGGTGAAGTGAGTCGCATTCTGGCAGACTTGCGACGATTTTTTACCGATCGAGACTTTCTGCTTAATCCCAATACGCCCCCAGATAATGTCAATCTGCGTTTCTCGTTGGATAGCAATTACCTGCGTTTGCCGGAATATTTAGGCAGCCAAATGCTGGGGCCAGGAGTGGATGGCCCAGATATTGATCTCTATGCCAACTTGGCCCATCTGCTGAATGGCTTGAAAACCCTGTCACTCAACGAACTGATTCAAGCATTGCCCCTGGAATATCGCGTGGGGGGTGTGGATGTTTCCTTTGTCAGTTTGCGTAGTCAGCTGGGCTGGTTGGTGACGACGCCTGGGGAATTCCAGCAACTGATTGCCCGTGCAGATAGCCGCGATCGCATCTTCCGCCAACTGCAACTGACCGATGAAGCCCAAGCCCAAGGCTTATTGTCGATTTTGCCTGCGGCTGCGGCAGCAGCACCTACCCCAGAAGAAGGTTTAGTGACTTTCCTGAAAGGCACCTGGACGGTGGCCAATGTGGCGGAACTGGAAGCGGCGTTTGGCTTGGTGGCATCCGGCAGTCAGGGCTTCCGCACAGGGTTCCGCATTGCCGGAGAAATCGATCGCTTCCTAGAGTTGGAAGTGGCGGGTCGGGTCGCCATCAATGCTCCGCTGGCGGGAGCAGCAGCCCTCCCGGCTACGGAAGAACTGCGCTTTGGACTCTCCTATGATGGCCAGGACGATTGGGTGCAGTTGGGCAATCCGGCAGGGTTGAACTTTGATGGCCCCATCACGATCGAGGCTTGGGTGCGTCCCGCAACGGTGAATGGTTTACGCAACATTGTGGCCCATGGCCATCGGGTTTCGCCGAATGGGGAAGTTTTCCTGCGCGTCAATAACGGACGATACGAAGTGGGTTCCTGGGATGGCCGTAACTATCTCACCTCAGCCCCAATTCCCCCCGAGGATATCGGCGCTTGGGTGCATTTGGCGGGGGTCTATGATGGCCAAAACTGGCGGCTGTATCGCAATGGTGTGCAGATCAGCTTTACCCAGGGCGATCGGGGTGCGATTGCAATCCCGGATGCCAACTGGGCGATCGGGGCACGGGGCACTGGAACAGAACGCTTTTTCCAAGGTCAAATCGATGAAGTGCGCCTCTGGAACCGGGCCAAAACGGCGGTGGAAATTCAGGCCGATCGCAATCGCTCCCTCAGCGGACGGGAAGCTGGATTAGTGGGTTACTGGAGCTTTGATGAAGGAACCGGGACGATCGCCCGCGATCGCAGCCCCAACGGCCATAACGGCACGGTGAATGGAGCTCAATGGTTGGCTACGGGTGCGCCGCTGGTGTTCGCCAATCCCGATGCCCCAGATCTCAATCTCCCAGTGGGTAACCGTGCATTCCAACTGGCGGGTCACAGCCATCTATCGATCTTGAATCACCGCATCTTTACTGGCGATGTTCAGGTGGTGGATACTAATTTTTGGTTACGGGGCGACCTCAACCTCTTCCCTGCGGGGTCTCCGTTGCAGGCCAATGGTCGGCTGGCGGGGGTGCTGAATGGCTCCGAGCTTAACCTCAGCGGTCATGTCACCACTTCCCTAGCAGGACTGACGCTGGCTGATGCCCGTGGGTTGATTACGAACAATCAGGTCTTTTTGCAGGGAAGTTGGCTGGGAGTGACGACGACCTTGGCCGTAACCGTGCAGAACAACGACTTTGCGGTGATGGGTGCTGTAAATGTGGATGTGCCCTTGAATCTGAATATTGGCCCCATTCATGACCCCATTACGGGTGTCCGTCTGGTGGATGGGATGAATCTCAATACTCGGTTTAACGCTGGAATCACGGTTGGGATGACCTCGGCTGGGTTCTCGGCACAGGTGGGTGGTTCCTTCCAATGGAATAACCGCACTTGGCAACTGCCTGGATTTACGGTGACTGTGGCTTTTCAAACGATCGAAGACTTGGCTCGACACATCGCGGCCCAAATTCAAGCCCAAGCTGCTGCCATCTTCCGGGAACTGCTGAGCGATGCTACGGCATGGCTAAGGGCGGTACGCGAGGGCGTAATTCAATTTGCTGGAGATGTGGCGGTGGTGCTACGCGATGGCTATCGCCTAGCGGCCCAAGCGGCGGCTCAAGCACTGCAAACGGCGGGTTATACCCTGCAACAGGTGGGCCAAGCGCTGCAAGGAGCCTATCGACAAACGGCAGCGCAAGCCGCGCAGATTTTGCAAAATATTCGCGATGGGGCCCAAGAGATTGCCACGGTTTTGCAGGGAGTCTATCGACAAACGGCGCAACAAACAGCGCAAATTCTACGGGATTTGCGGACCAACCTTCAGGAAGTGGGTCGGGTTCTCCAGCGGGTGTATAACCAAACCGCTCAGCAAGCGGCGCAAATTCTGCGCGATTTAGGGTACGCCGTCTTGGATGTTGGTACTGTGTTGCGAGATGTCTATCGCCAAACCGCCCAGCAGGCTGCTCAGGTCTTCCGCAATCTGGGAACCCGAGCGGAAGAAGTGGGGCGGGTATTGCAATCGACCTACAGTCAGAGCAGTAATGCTGCGGCAAGTATCCTCCGATCGATCGGCTATGGTGTCCAAGATATCGGGCGCACCTTACAGAATGTCTACAGTCTGAGCGCAACTTCCACCGCCCAAGTGCTGCGAGCGGTTGGCTACTCTGTTCAGGAAGTGGGCCAGGTTCTCCAAGGGGTGTATCGGCAAAGTGCGGAAGTGACTGCAAGGACGTTGCGATCGATCGGCTACGGTGCAGAGGATGTGGGGCGGGTTCTCCAGACGGTCTATTCCCAAAGTGCCCAGGATGCCGGACGCCTTTTGCAGCGGATTGGCTTCTCCCGCAGTGATGTTGAGCGGGTATTGCGCAATGTATTCAATCAAAGTACATCAGCAATCCGTGACTTCTTTGGGGACGTTGGCGATACGATCGGGGATGTGTTTCGCCGAATTTTCTAACGCGATTTCCCGATGATCTATGTACGGACTGTGATTGATTGCGCTGGTTGTGATTGCACTGGTTGCGACTTCACTGATTACGATTGCGCTAGTTGCAATGAATCGATCTAGTTGAATAGCATATTGTTCTTTCAGACTCGCGATCGCGGGTCTGTTTTTTATGCAGCATCGGGATGCAAGTTTTTATGAAGCATCCCGATGCAAGCAAAGTAGGGCGCAATAAAAAAGGTCTGGTTGATCCAGACCTTAACTATCGCAACATTTAGAGTAATGTTCACTAGGGGAATGGCAGTGACTGAGAGGCAGTGGATGCAACTCTCTATTGCCATTGCTAGGGAACAAGCCTTAGAAGTTCATTTCGGCAGCTTGAACGCGCTCGACCTGTTTCTTCTTCAGCACCAGCAGAATTTGCGCCAAAGTCACGATCGCGAAGAACGCCACTAGACCCAGAATCCGGTTGGGATCTTGCAGAACGATTTCCACGTCAGCTTGACCAAAACCACCGACGTTGGGGTTGTTCGTCAATGCGGCACCCGCTGCAACTTCATCACCTTCTGCAACGATTAGCGCAGGCCCCGGAGGAATGGTTTCTTCCGTTGTGCCTTTCTCACCTTGGATCGTCACGCTGTAACCGCCATCTTCGGTTTGCGCGATCGCAGCGATCGTCCCGGCTTGAGACGCAGTGTAGACCGTGTTGTTGCTCTTTTCCCCGGTGGGATACACCTGACCCCGACCCCGGTTACCACCCACATGGATTTGGTACTTCCCAAATTCAATGGCGTCATCTTCATTGGGGTCGGGTGCCAGAATGGGGAACTTCAGTTCCGGATACTGTTCACCGGGCAGAGGGCCAACCACTAGAATGTTGGGCTTATCTTCGCTGTAGGGTTGAATGAACATAGCGTTCACTTCTTCCCGTTGCTCATCGGTCATACGATCTTCGGGAGCCAGGGTAAAGCCTTCCGGCAATACCACAACCGCACCCACGTTCAGACCCGTCTTGCTGCCGTCGCCCGCAACCTGTTGAATGTTTTGGTCGTAGGGCACTTTGACTACGGCTTCAAACACCGTATCCGGCAGCACGGATTGAGGCACTTCCACCTCGGTCGGCTTCTTCGCTAGGTGGCAGTTTGCACAGGCCAGACGCCCCGTTGCTTCCCGAGGATTTTCGTACTGCTGCTGTGCAAAGATCGGATAGGCAGAGGCAGGCTTAGACAGGGAAAGGCTTGCGCTCAAAAAGACGCAAACGATCGCGACTGCCAGAACTGCTCTGCGGAGAATGGCTTTCAGCCAGTTTGCAGAAACATTAACCGTTTTCATGAATACCCAGTCAACGCAATAACAAAACGCAATAACAAAAGACGATGGGAAATTGCTTAAACCCTAGGCCCACCAAGGATCTTCCCCAGTCCGGAAATCTTCTTCCGTCCATTGAGTGAAGCTGATGCGATCGTTCTCGATGGTGGCATGGGCCAGCGCCAACGATTGGGGTGCAGGCCCCCGAACAACCTTACCCGTTGCGTCGTACTGAGAGCCGTGGCAGGGGCACATGAATTTATTTTCGCTAGCATTCCAGGGCACGACACAACCCAAGTGTGTGCAGACAGCGTTAATCCCGTAGCTTGCGATCGCGCCATCATCTTGCACCACCACGTAGGTCGGATCACCCTTCAAGCCCTGAGCCAGAGAGCGATCACCCGGCAAGTGGGTTGTGAGATACTCGCTGACCACGATATCGTTACCCAATGCATCCTTTGCGGTTGCACCACCACCACTACCCCCAGCCGAGGGTGGGATGAAATAGTTCACCACAGGATACAGCGCACCCAGCGCAACTCCGGTCACAGTACCGAAGGTGAGTAGGTTCATGAATTGGCGACGACCCATGCTGGGAACGTCTGCGGAACTGGAAACTTGAGCCATGACTACACTAGATGGTTCGGGAGTGACTTCGGACGACAGAAGGCAATTAAAGAACAAAACGAATTCTTAACGCTTTGTCTTAACATCTCTTTACAAAATAAGAGCGTTGATGCTGCGATCGTTGATCTATGCATGACGTTGAGACAACGTTTTACAGATGATCACACTTCATCAAGCCATTGATAGGCGCAGCATACAGCCTTTCCAACCTGTATTATTACAGACTTTAACGCCGAATTAACACGCAGCCTGAGATTACTCATCTGGGAGATCCCGTTCATGAAATTTTTCTAAGCGTGAAGGGGCACAGATTTCTCAGGGTACCAACTGCATCCAGGTGAGGTTGCCTGGGGATACAGGGTGGGAGAGTGGTAGGGTAGTGGAAGACGATCGCCCTTCGCCATGACTGGACAAGACTTTCAACAAATTCTGATCAATAAGTGGGGTTTTTCCTACGACATCCAACTGCGCCAAGTCAAAGGCAAAATTTTTGTCCAAGTTATGTGGAAGTACTTGGAACAGGTTTCCTTTGGTGCGACGGAAGAAGATTACATTGCCCATCTCAACTGGGTTCTCAGCCACCTAGAAGCCTGGGGCGTCGTTGACCAAGTGCTGAGTTATTTGGAAAAAACCCGCGAAAAACCCCGCATTGGCAAAGCCGTCAGCATTCCCGTGGATTTGGGCGATCGGGCCTCCGAATGGCTCCTCGAAGATCTATAACCCGCACTCCTCCTACCCCTCTACCTTCCCTTCTTCTCTGTCAGCGCATTCAACCCTTCACCCAAAAACGACAATCCCACCACCATGAGCGTCATGGCTAAGCCTGGGAAAAGAGCCGTCCACCAAATGCCGCCCGTGGCCAGCGCATCCAAGGCTTGTCGCAAATCCTGCCCCCATTCCGGTGTTTCCTCCGGCAGCCCCAATCCCAGGAAGCCTAAACCGCCCAAGGTCAGAATAGCGTCGGCGGCATTGAGGGTGAGAATCACGGGTACACTCTGGATCACATTCAGTCCCAAATATTTCGTCAGGACGCGCCAAGTGGAGGCCCCCATGGCCTGGGCCGCTTCAATGTAAACTTCCGTTTTGACGCTGACGGTTTGGTTGCGTACCACTCGGTAGTACTGAGGAATGTAGGCGATCGCGAGGGCAATGGCCGCGTTCAGCACTCCCCGACCCACTACGAATGCCAGCGTCACAGACAAGAGCAATCCCGGCAGGGTGTAGACCGTATCCATACAAAAGAGCAGTACCCGATCGAACCAGCCGCCCAGGTAACCGCTGACCATACCCAGGGGGACCCCTAGAAGCAGGCTGAAGAAGATTGCTAGGACGACCACCTGTAAAGCCGCTTGGGAGCCAAACACGGTGCGAGAAAACACGTCATAGCCCAGGCGAGTTGTGCCAAACCAATGGTTCCACGAGGGGGCAGCCTGGGGCGGATTATCTAGAAATTCCGTAGGATCTTGTAGCAGCCCGATCGCCTGCAATAATGGTGCAAACAGGGCGATCGCGACGAAGAACAAGGTCATCACTGCCCCAATCTGCATCAGGCGTACCGATAAACTATCCGTGCCCGAAGGGGTGAACCACCGGAATATTTTGCTTACCAAAGATTTGCTGGCAACGGATTTGCTAACCACCATAGGTCTACTCCCGGTCTACCCCGCAGGACGACAATACGCTGCAAGAAGTCTGCAATAAACTGCAAGAAAAAAGAGCCACTGAATCAATGACTCTTCACACAATACTCTATGGATTGGCCTATAAATTGATCACGATCGCCGGAGCCCTGCCTGATTGCTATGCCAGCTTGCATGAACCCAAGCTATGGCGGCCAGCCCTAGAGTTGCGATTGAATGACTTCGCGGTATTGGCTCTTTTGCTTCACCCCTAGTAATTCGGCAACCTTATCTTTGTGCTTGAAGAATTGAATCGTCGGCGTCCCCACTACACCAGCCGCTTCTGCGACCTCTGGATCCTCAGTGATATCAATTTCCACGTAGTGAATTTGCCCATCAAATTCTGTGACTAATTTGCCCAGAATTGGCTTCAGGGTATGGCAGGGGCCGCAGGTGGGCGAGGCGTATTTCACCATGATGAGCCGATCGCTTTCATGGTAGAGCTTGCGCAGGGCATAGCCGCCAATGTGGTGGGTGATGTCGAGGCTAAAGTTGGCGGAAGTCGTGACTGTCGGTGTTGGAGCAGTCTTAGAATCCGTTTCTTCTGAGGCGGATTCTCCAGCAGGCTCTCCTTCAGACTTCACGGAAGGGGCTTCTGCACTCACGCCTTCTGATTTAAATTCCTGGGCTAAGCCATGGTGGGACAGCCAGCGTTCCGCCAAGAGTGCTGCCATGCAACCCGTCCCGGCAGCGGTAATGGCTTGGCGATACTCGTGATCCTGCACATCCCCGGCGGCAAAGACCCCTTCCACACTAGTCGCCACAGAACCGGGTTGCGTGACGATGTACCCGACTTCATCCAGATCCAACTGGCCTTTAAATAGGCTGGTGTTGGGGTTGTGCCCGATCGCGTAGAACAGACCCTTGGCGGCAATTTCGCTTTCTTCGCCGGTTTGGTTATTTTTCACCCGCACGCCGGTCATAAATCCATTTTCGCCAAACACATCGATCGCCGACGTGTTCCAATGCACGGTAATTTTGCTATGGCTGAGCACCCGGTCTTGCATGGCTTTGCTGGCCCGCAATTTGTCGCCCCGGATCAGCATATGCACCTGGCTACCGTACTTGGTTAAGAACAGCGCTTCTTCCGCTGCTGTATCGCCGCCGCCAATGATCACCAGGGGCACATTCTGGAACATCGGTACCGCTCCATCACAAATGGCGCAGGCAGAAATCCCATGGTTCCAATACTGACCTTCGCTGGGGAGTCCAAGGCGCTTGGCCGTTGCACCCGTCGCAATAATCACACTGTGGGCCTTGACGGTGCGATCGTCGGATTTGATTACAAAGGGACGCTGGCTCAGATCGACCTCCGTCACATCTTCGGTGATCAGTTCTGCCCCCCAGCGATCGGCCTGGGCTTTCATCCCTGCCATCAACTGCGGCCCCGTAATGCCATTGGGAAAACCGGGAAAATTTTCAACCTCAGTCGTGGTCATGAGTTGGCCACCGGGTAACCCTCCCGCTTGAAACCCTTCGAATACCAAAGGCTTCAAGTTGGCCCGTGCTGCATAAATCGCTGCTGTATAGCCTGCTGGCCCCGACCCAATAATGACGAGATTCTCGACTTGATTGTCAATTTGGTTTTCAACCGTGGGAGTTGCCATAGGGATTAAATACAAACTCATAACGACTACGGATAATATATCGTAAGATTTCTCATTTTGGGAAGGGGTGAGAGGGGTAGGAGGGTGAGAGGGGTAGGAGGGTGAGAGGGCTATACGGGATAACTCATAGGAATGGCTGAGAATCCTGCGCCTTTTCTCGTAGGAATGGGCATATTGAAGGTAGTTTCGATCGTTTGCCCTTTTCTAGAGTTGTAGGAATATTCCAATGACAGCGGCCCAACCCAGCGCTACCCATACCACCCTCACAAGCGAAGCGTTAGAAAAACTGAGGCAGCATTTCAACAAAGCCCCCTATCCTCGGGTGCCATTGGATGAGTATCCCAATGACCGTAATGCCCTCTATGTTCATAGCTTGACTACCGCTTACTATCGCCGTAACCGTCGCGTGATTGACCCGCAAGGAAAGGTGATCTTAGACGCAGGATGTGGAACGGGTTACAAGTGTCTGATGCTGGCTGAGGCCAACCCGGGGGCCAAAATCATTGGGTTAGATCTCTCTGAAGATTCTGTGGCACTGGCGCGGGAGCGGCTAGCCTACCACAAAGTCGAAAATGCTGAATTTTATGCAATGCCCATTGAGGATTTACCCAGCTTGGGCTTACGGTTTGACTACATCAACGCTGATGATGTGTTGTATCTGATCCCTGATCCCGTCGTTGGGCTTCAAGCCATGGCCCAAGTGCTGCAGCCCGATGGAATTTTGCGAGCTAATTTCCACAGTTCTTTACAAAGAGCAGCCTATTTTCGGGGGCAACAATTTTTTTCTGCTTTGGGGCTGATGGATAGCGCACCGGATGACCAGCACATAGCACTTGTGCGGCAAACCATGAATGCGCTCAAAGATGGCACAAAACTGAAGCTATATGCCTGGAACCCCAACTTTGAGACTGAAGATGAACATATTCTTGCAAATCATCTCCTGAAAGGTGATAAAGGGTGGGTGCTACCCGAATTTTTTGCTGCTCTTAAAGCCGCTGGTTTAGAGTTCATTAGCATGGTGAACTGGTGGCAGTGGGATTTAGTGCAACTGTTCAAAGATGTGAACGAGTTACCCTTGGAAATTGGCTTGGGACTGGCTGAAAAAAGCCTAGAAGAACAATTACATCTGTTTGAATTACTACATCCAACGCATCGCCTTTTAGATCTCTATAGTGGATTGCCAGGATCTTCGCAAGAGCAGAGTCTTCCTGCAGATTGGGACTGCGAACAGTGGCAGACTGTAACCGTTTACTTACATCCCCTGCTCTGTAATACGGTGTTTCGAGAAGGGTTAGAAAACAGTATTTTGGCGGTTCAACCGTTGCAGCTACATAACTACCTGTGTTTTAGCAATGACCCTGTTGCGATCGATAGTGGAATGGCAACCTGTCTGCTCCCCTTGCTAGAAGCTCCTCGCTCCTTGGCCGATCTGGTGCAATCTTGGTGTCGAGTGCGTCCATTTAACCCAATCACCTTAGAACCAACGGATGAGCAAACCGCGATCGACCTAGTGAAAGCGCTCTTAATTCGACTAGAGAGCCTAGGCTATATCTTGCTCGATCGACCTATATAAACCTGTTTGAACTATTCTGGAAATTTTTTTCGGATTAGGTGATCGGAATTGTGATTTGGCTGGGTAAGTTAGATTCAGGAGATTTGAAGTCCAACAAATCCTGCACCTTAAGGAGAAACTTTCGATGAAGACCGAACTGAAGGCTAAACTGCTGCAACACTTGGCTGGTAAAAAGCGTGAAGGTGGTTTCACCCTGATCGAACTGCTGGTTGTGATCATCATCATCGGTATTTTGGCTGCTATTGCACTGCCTTCCTTCCTGAACCAAGCAAACAAAGCGAAGCAATCTGAAGCTAAGCAATACATCGGTTCCATGAACCGCGCTCAACAGTCCTACTACTTGGAAAAAGACCTGTTCGCTAGCAACGCTGACTTCGGCCAATTGGGTCTGGGTATCAAGACTGAAACGGGTACCTACAAGTACACCATCGCTGGTGGTGGCGCTAACAGCACCAACGCTGCTAACTTAGCTAACCCCATTCAAGACGCTACCGCACCCCTGAAGACCTACGCAGGTGGTGTACAGATCGGTCAAGTCGCTGCAACCAGCGAAGCAACCACTTTGGCAGTTCTGTGTGAAGCTGAGAAAGCTCGTGTGAATGGTGGTGGAGTCGCTGTAATTGGATCTGTTGCCTTTGTTGCAAACGGTGCTCCAAGTTGCGGTGGTGGCTTTACTGAACTGAAGAAATAATTCTCAGTTAGATTCCTATTTTTTGTTAGAGAGTGGATGGTTGATTGCTATCCACTCTTTTTGTTTGAATCATCGTATTTGATGTATTCAGCGTAGTGAATTGCAGTCTACTCTAAATCGTAATCTACTCTGCATTTCCGAGATCCCCCATCTTGTAAACATCTGCAATTATTGTTACTGGCTATGCTACTTTCTCCGGAGCAGTTCTCCTTAATTCAAGCAGATCTTCAAACCAAGCAGTATTCGGGACTGACCGATCGCTTAGAAGGTTGGATTCAAGAAGAGCCAACTTGTCAGGTTTACTATTGGTACTTGGGATTAGCCTTTCTACTCAGCCATCAAGAAGAAGAAGCCCAATTCACTTGGTTATCGACGTTGGCGGAGGCAGGAGATGCGGAGGAGGAATGGCTGAATGAATTGGTCGCCATTGTTGAGGCAGAGGCTCAACGAAAAGCTTCATTAAGTAGCTTGGAGAATACGCGGGATGATGTTTGGTTATTGCGTCAACATCTGCGCTCCATTTGTCCGACCAATCTATCAAATTTATTGGGCATCATTCAATTAGCTGCCCAGCAGGATCACTGGGTTCCAGAAACCGACTGTGTTGCAGAAGCGATCGACCTTTTAGCAACCTGTCCCAGAAATCACTTGGATGCATCCTTAGTGCTGGAAACAATGAGTCAGCTATTGCAACACGCTCCCATGCATCCAGAGTCGGCGAATTTTGTCCGGGCTTGTATTCCCCATATTCCAGATTTGAATGCGTTGATTCATTGTTTGTTTCCTGCAGCGATGCGAATAGCCCATTCTGCCCGAAATCCCAAGCTTGCAGCGCATTTGGCAGAAGCCTACCTAGAAGTTGATCCCGACAACCAAGAATTTTTGGGGCAATTGGTGACGTTTTACCAAGATGCGACGGACTACGATACGGGGATCGCAACGGCAAAGCGTTATTATGCTGCTGTGGAAGGCTTGGTCAAGCAAATTTTTGCCAGCCATCTGATTTTGCGAGGGCTACTGAATGCGGGCGGTTATTGGGACGAAGCGATCGAAGCTCTCCAGCGGCATCAGCAACTTCTCCAATCCTTATCGATCAACTCCCTGCAAGACCTGGCCTCCGTTCATGTACTGCGATTGCTGACATCAACCTATTTTTTGCCGTATTTTCAAGATACGCTGGATAACTGCCAGTTACGTCACCAAGTTGTAGAATTGGCGCAAAATCAACTACGGGCGTTTCACACCGCTGCCGTTACTCGCTATCAGCAGGGACATCAGCAAAGACGGACAGGGGCGAATCGAAGTCGCCCAAAACTCAAGATTGGCTACCTATCCCATTGTATGGGGCGGCATTCAGTCGGTTGGCTGGCCCGTTGGTTGATTCAGCACCACGATCGCGATCGTATTGAACTCTACGGTTATTTCATTAATGAGCGACTGGGAGACTCTTTACAATCTTGGTATGTTGAACAATTTGATCATGTCTATTTCCTCGATCGAGATTTTGGAGATAGTAGCCAACGCATGGCTGATCAAATTCATCAAGATCAGATTGATATCCTGATGGATCTCGATAGCATTACCCTGGATGTCACCTGTGAAATCTTAGCAATGAAACCAGCCCCCATTCAAGTAACTTGGCTTGGCTGGGATGCGATCGGGATGTCTGCGATCGACTACTTCATTGCCGATCCCTATGTTCTCCCGGAGAATGCCCAAGCCTATTACACAGAGAAGTTATGGCGTTTACCTGAAACCTATATTGCCGTGGATGGGTTTGAATTGGGCGTGCCAACGCTGCGGAGATCGGAATTAGAAATTCCAGAAGATGCAATTGTTTATCTAACGACGCAACGAGGATACAAACGCCACCGCGACACTGCACGATTGCAACTGAAAATTATTCACGGTGTTCCTAACAGCTATCTGCTGATTAAAGGGTTTGCTGATGATCAGGCGATTCAGAAATTTTTCTACGAGCTAGCTGATGAAGTCGGGGTCGATCGCGATCGGCTACGGTTCCTGCCCAATGCAGCCTCGGAGGCAGTTCACCGAGCCAACTTACGGATTGCAGATGTTGTGCTAGATACCTATCCCTATAATGGTGCGACGACAACTCTAGAAACGCTATGGATGGAAGTGCCGATCGTGACTTGGGTAGGACAACAATTTGCTGCCCGCAATAGCTACACCATGATGATGAACGCAGGCATTACCGAGGGCATTGCTTGGAGTGCTGAGGAATATGTGGAATGGGGTATTAAATTAGGAACGGATTTAGACCTCAGAAAGCAAGTTGTTTGGAAACTCCATCAATCTAAACAATTTTCTCCACTGTGGAATGGTAAACAGTTTGCCCAGGAAATGGAAAAAGCTTTTGCTGCCATGTGGGAGCAGTTTGTTGGGCAAGTCTGAAGCCTATGGCACCAGTCTGAAGCCTATGGCAGAGGATGGGTTCGTATTCCAGATACCCATCCTCTGAGAATCTTGAGTCATTCCTGGTTTTCCTGACTTGGATCTAACGAGTTTGCTGCATAGGAATATTTTCGACTAGTCGTGGATTGTCCAGGGGATTACGAGATGCAATGAAAACAGCACGGGTAAATCGTTGATGAGAATAGTCTAACGTCCAATCGATCGGGAATTCCTCATGACTGGGTTGCGTGGTAGGTAAGTAAACAAAGGAGAAATGTTGCTTTAGTTGTTGATACACCCACGATCGGGTAGGTCGGCAGCCCAAGCCATGGATACTTTGAGTTTTGCTAGCTACCGGTTCTTCACAGGGATTCAACAGCTCATCCGTATCCGTTGAAACTGCGGTTTCCAGTAGCAATAAATCACCGCAATGTTTAGCCATAAATTGCAGCGCCGTAACGGGATCCTGTAAGTGATACAACAACCCATAGCAATACACCACATCAAAGATGCGATCGAACGTCATATCTGGATGATCGCAATCTAAAAGATAGGATTGTAACTGGGAGAAGCGTTGTTGCAGGATTTCAAAGTTATCAGCCCGACCTTCAGTTGTCACTACATCACAACCCCGATCAAGAAAGAAAGACGTATGATCGCCAATTCCAGCACCCACTTCCAGTACCGATCGACCTTGCAAAGGGAGTCCCAAGCTTGCCAAGTGTTCTAACCGTCGTTGGTTATGACGTAAATAATGCTCACTTTGAAAAGCTTGAACAGGCGGGGCATAGACAACCTCCTCCAGAATCGGCTCCGGTGATAGTACTGGTATGGGCTGATGGAGGTAAGGCTGCACCTTTTGCACAACCGGCACATTTTCTAACCCTTGTTTCAAGAGATCCGGGACTTGAGCCAAACTTTGAACGATCGCGTCGGCTAGGTTATTGGCTGGATTTTGCTGACCCAACGTTAAGGTGAGGTGTTCAAGCAGTTCTAAGGCATAGTCAGTAAACTCTAGCGCATCCGCGATGCAGGCAAGTTTGAAGATGGCTTCTGGGGTTTTGAAGGCTTCCGGTGTGCTGGCCTGCAACGGATCGCGTAAGTAAATAGCATCTGACCACAATAATTGGCCTGGACGCTTGATAGAATGCAACGGAGAACGCTGTTCGCGACAGAGGGGAGAGAGATCAAACAATGTAAATCCCTGTTGTCGCAGGAAGATATCCGTTTCAGCAAACAACGGTTCGTCCCGATAAATAGGTGAGAATTCTACTTCCGTTTGGATGGCAAACACCGATCGTTGAAGCAATGACTGCGCCCCTTGGAGTACTTGTAGGTTTGCGCCTTGAACGTCCACTTGCAGGAAATCCACTGCTTCGATCGCCTCATCCTGACAAAATTGATCGAGCGTTGTGGTTTCAATTTCCACCGTAGACGCAAGGCCGACTAAGTCGGGAAAACGTGGAAACCGCTGAATCAATTCCTCATTCGGCGGATAGAGCGAACTACACATGGGATTTTTAGTGATGTGCAGAGTGGCTTTACCGACTTCCTTCGCGATCGCGATCGGGATATGAAATTCATTCCAATCATGGCCTTGGGCCTCAAATTCCACATTGGCTGCTTCACAGGCTTCTGGATCAGCATCAAAGCCAACAATGGTTAAATTGGGCGTAAACAGTCCCCAACTTTGACTGCCATAGTCGTCTTCGGTGGTGATTTTGCGAGACCCCACGTTCACCAACATCATGGAGATCTCATCTAGATAGCCCAGTTGTTTGAGGATGGGTAAGAAAAATGCCATAGGAATTACAGTAGAACTTGTACAGGTTAATGGTCTAACGATACGATCGAGCAAGCTAGTTTACCAGTCAATCAACTGATAGCGGAAAACTATCTAGGAATTGCAATTACATTTAAACAGTCATCGAACGACTCCGTTGCATCCAAAGGAAGCAATTGTTTGAGAAAGGGTTGATAGCGGCAGAGTTGATAGCCGTTTTCTTGGAGAAATTGAGCTACGGTTAAATTGCTACCCTTACTCCCTGCAATATTTTCGTACAGAATAGTGGGCTTGAATTCCTTGAGCAATCGATCGCTACCCATTAATACCTGTAGCTCATGGCCTTCCGCATCGATTTTGAGGAAGTCCACCTGCGTTAGGCGATGATGGTCAATCAGACTATCTAGGGTGAAACAGGGAACGGCTTCGTAACTGCCTTCGGGCAGATCAACATCCTCTGCACAAACTTCGTTGAGTTCACTGCTACTCTGGAGTGCCAATTTCAGCGTACCTTCATGGTCGCTAGCGGCCCCGCGACAGACAGTAACCTGGGAAAGCTGATTAATTTCGCAGGTCTGTACCATTGCAGCGATGCATTTAGAAAAAGGTTCGATCGCCAAAACCTGACCTTGGGCACCCACCTGTTGCGCCGCGCTGAAGGTATAGATCCCCACATTGGCACCGACATCAAGAACGGTCATTCCGGGTTGAATTCGATCGCGCCAGAATTCCATTTCCGCCTCGAACCAATCCCCCGCACCCAGCAATACACCCGTGACTAAGCTTTGAAAACTGGCGTCAATCACAAAATGCAGATGTTCAAAGGGACAGTGGGTAATGGTGCTATCTAAAGGCAAGTTGGCCCAGGGTGCTCGAATGGCTTGGCCACGGTGTTGGTAAAATTCCGCCAAGGTCAAATCACCTAGGCTGCGATAGGCTAAGCACAAGCTTTGTAAAATGGCGGGTCGCTGGGGTTGCAAATCGATCGCCCGTTGCAAATTTAGTAGTCCTTCCCACTGCCCACTCATCAATCGAGCCAACCCTTGTTTCAGTTGCAGTGTGACGGATTGGGGAAATAGGGTTTCTGCGATCGTGAGAAACCGTTGACCGAGGGGATTGTAAAAAATTGGATTGCAATGTACGAGCGCTGCTGCACTCAAACGTTGGGCCTGTCCATCCCCATTGGCAGAGGTCAGAATCGTTTCTAGGAAGCGATGGCGGTGCTCAAATTCAGTCGGTAGATAAACCAGCCCTAACGGTGCAGAACGACCAATTTCAGAATTGCTAATCACGCCTGAAAATGCAAGTTGGCGAGCCTCCGCACTATTGCCGATTAAGCCCTGGGCGATCGCGAAATGGATGGCACAGAGCGGATGTTGTCCCTGGGCTGCTTGGAGCGCTTCGATCGCTGTTTCAAAATAGACCGATCGTAGTTCCGAATTATCAGCCTGTTCCGCTTCGATCAACGCAATGACAGCAATGTTATTTAAATCCAAAGCAGTTTGCGGATCTTCCCAATCTGTCTGGGCTAAACCAGTGTAAAGTTGTGTCTGGAGATCGGAGTCTAAGGGAATTTCCAGACGCTCTAGGTATTGGAGATAGGTGCGAGCGGTCGTGGGGAGTTCAGAAAGTTGGGGATGCATGACAGAAAGGGGCACTCTGAAAGTAGAACTTCAAACCGGCTATCAATCATTTGCGGGACAGCATAACCGCCTAGACAAAGTATGCCTTTTGTGGGTGGGAAAATGAACATTCTCAGTCAAATCATCATCTAGCGGAAACAGGGCGTGGGGGCGCTTCCTTCGACAGGTTGGGGTTACCTAGGGGGTGGAGAGACCTCTTTAATCAGCTTCGTTTGCAACGGCTCAAGCAGTGTATCTAGTTGTGGGTCGTAGAATGTTCGTGGAAATACATCGGGCATCAATACCGTCGTGCCAATGTTATCCGATGTGGTGAGAAAGTCGCTGGGCAGAGGGCCGTCAATATGACGACTGACGACGCCAAAACCGACTCGCGATCGCCGAATTGAATTGGCTGGAGCATTGAGTTTAATCCATTGGTCAAAGGAGGCCGATTGCGCCATGGACGCTTGCAATTGCTCCATCATACCGGGTGGTGGGGTGTCTGCGAGGCTGTTGACCCAGGCGGCGGTGAGTTGTTCAGGGCGTTGGTTCGGTTGCGTCCAAGCGGCGATCGTTGCGGATAAGGTGGGCGAAAGTTCTGTTTTCAAGGTATCGCTGAGGGGCTGATTATTGGCAAGGTCGATCGCGGCTTGCAATGGTTTGTAGTTGCTGGCTTGGGCGTCTTCCTTCGCTCCAGCTACATTGCCTATCCACCAGCGCACCCGACTGCGATAGAACCGTAGTGATTGAATTAGTGTTTCAGTTTGCGCTTGATTCAAGAGATCGGTCAGAATGCCCTCCGATCGTTTCAGCACTTGGTCAAATAAGGGTTTTTGTTTGGCATCACGCCAGAGGGGACTGGTCATAAAGTTAGGGTCGCGGATGACTTCTAAGGCGATCGCTTCGATCGCTCGATCCGGCTGATTATCATACAGCAGACTCAACCCCAACCCATAGAGCACACCGCGCTTTGCAGGCAGTAATCTAGCGGCTTCAGCGAATTCCTTTGCAGCTGCTTTAGGGTCGCGGTTAAGCCATAACCAGCCCAGATTGGTATGGCCAAATTCCTGGGAAGATGTAATTTGATTGGCCTTACGGAAAGTGGCGATCGCCTGTTCTAGTAGCTGCGGATTGGAGGTTTTCAAACCCACATCGCCCAGATTCCAAGCCAGTTGGTAGGCGTAGTAAGGTTCCCAGGGCGCAACTTTATTGGCATCGGTGAGGGACTGCACAAAGCGATCGAAGAATGCCTGTTTCTCTTCTGGGGTTTTGCTGGTTTCCACCTGCTGCAGGGCATTGAATCCCTGGCTAGACAATAACCAACCATGGTAAATCGGCCAGAGGGAAGCAATCACGAGTAGTAATGCACTAATGCCCGCAATTGGAATCATAGTCGGAATTCTAGAATCATCCTGCAATCGAACGTTAGACAATTCATGTTCTTGGTCACTGCTGGATAATACATTGAAGTCATTATGGTAGCTACTAATGATTACCGAGAGAATCACAACAATGATGCCGCTGATACAAAGATTGTCTAACTGGTAATCACTCAAACTTTGTAATTCATAGGCAAACAGACTCGCAAATAGGCAGTAGATTAAGGGAGAATGCCGATCGCGATCGCGCCACCATTGGAACCCCAATAATCCGATCGTAGCCAACCCTAATCCAATTCCCAGTAAACCCAATTCTGCCCAAAGCTGTGCGGGAGTACTATGCAACTGAAAGGCCCATTCCGCTTCCTGTCCAGCCCAGTCCGGTCGATATTGCTGGTACAGCAGTGGAACCGCTCCTAAACCTTGGCCAGTGATGGGACGGCTCAGCCCCATATTCCATCCTGTGACCATAGTAATTATCCGATAGCCGAACTCTCCCGGTACATAGCCCCCTTGAATGGCTCGAAAAATTCCCTGAAGCCGACCGGTGCTGACCACCAATGCCAAAATTAAGCCAGCAATCCCCAAGCCAGCTAAAACAAATTGCTTAGGTAGTGCAGTTTTAGATAAGCGATCGATCGTGTGATCAATTCCGCGATCGTATAACCGATCTGAGAGTTGAGGGTCTGGCCCTTGCTCCATCGCTTGAAGCTGTTGGCGGGTTTGTAACTTTTGGTGAGCTAGGCGCACGGCCCCCAAGGCCACAAGAACCACCACCACCGTGAGTAACGCGCTGCGGGATGCCGTCGTATAGAGATCCAGGAAGCCTAGCCCTACACCGCCCCACCATAGCCATTTGCGCGCGCCCTTACTTTCTAGCCCCAGCCCAATCAGTAACGGAATCGCTAAGAGTAAATAACCCGCAACGTAGTTTTGATGGCCGATCGGAGCCCAGTTACGATTTTCTAATACCGATAACTTAAACGGTAAGGCGATGCCTGTAGCCTGCTGCAAGGATTGCAACCGTTGCACTGTGGGCAACCAGGTTTGGCTGACCCATAGGCCCAAACTGGTGGCAATAAATCCCACACTCAAATAGCCCTGCCATTGCAACAGTTGTAGCCGTCGATTGGCTGTTGTGAGCCATTGGTTTAGGGCATAGAGCGTCGCAATCATGCATAGGGCAGCGGCTCCATACCAGCGGGCCTGGGTTGGAAAGACCGCCGTCAGGGATGACACCACGATTGTGACGATCGCCGCGATCGCTAATCCATCCCACCCGCGTCCTAGGGGAAGCCAGCGTCGCGTTTGCAGCACCTGTCCCAACAGCCACAGCACCGGACACACCAGCGCCACCTGCCAAATAAATATCCACGGCCAAGATACCACTAACGTACTACTATCCGGTAGCAGTGTGAATAGCGCATAGAGAGCCGCAGTCAACAGCCCCAAAAGTGGACGGGGTGCTGGGGTTGCAGCAGAGGCAGAATGGGACGTGGACGAATCGGGCATGGAGGGTTCGGGCATGGGGGATTCGGGCATGGAGATTACCTGACAGAGCAGTAGAATCAGCAAACTAATATGCGCCTTTTCCAAAAAGCACAATTTTGACGGTTTGGAGCAAAATTTCTAAATCTAAATTGAGGGACCAGTGATCGATGTAGTACAAATCCAAGCGAGCTGCGTCGCTAAACTCATCAATGTCCGATCGACCAGAAATTTGCCAGAGTCCCGTCATTCCGGGCAGCACTTGATGGCGAATATGGTGCCATTCATCAAACCGCTCCACATCCCGGAGGGGCAACGGACGGGGACCAACCAGGCTCATTTGTCCCCACAGTACGTTAAACAGTTGTGGCAACTCATCTAAACTGGTGCGTCGTAACAGACGACCGATCGGCGTCACCCGAGGATCATCTTTGAGCTTAAACATAATGCCGTCTTGGCTTTGGTTCTGGGTTTCCAACGCGGCTTGCAGTTGGGCCGCATTGCGATACATGGTGCGAAATTTCCAAATGCGAAATGGTTTACCATGCAGGCCAATGCGTTCCTGCCGAAAGAAAATGCTTCCCGGAGAGTCGAGTTTCAGCGCGATCGCGATCGTCATTAACAACGGCAACAGGAATACCAACCCCAGCAGCGCCCCTGTGATATCCATCACCCGTTTTACCCGATAGTCCCAGCCCGTCAGCAAAGGCGGCTCGAGGCGCAGGGTGGGCACTCCCGCGAAAATTTCGGGAATGCCGCGACGGTGCAAGGTTTCCACGCTAGAGGGCAACAACCGCAGCACAATCCCCGATCGCCGCAACTGCCAGTAAAGCTGCGAGGCCAATTCCGTGTGCGGTAAACTTTCTGCTAGCACTTCCTGGGTTCCAGAGGCCAAGATCGATCGGGTAATGGCCTGACTGGTGGCCATGGAGGATAGGGCCGCTCCCACAATGCGATAGCGGGGTTGCCGTTGTAGAACACGGGCTAATTTGGGTAACCGCGCCGCTGGGGCAATTAAAAAGACCTTCGTCGGCGCTTGTAACCGTTCTAGAGCCTGCAAAATCAAGCTAGATAGCAGCCGAAAACTCACCACCAGAATGATGCTGCCGACCCAAGCGGTCATGACCAACGATCGGGGAGGCGCGAGCTTGGGATCATAGAAATACTGACTGACTAGGGACAGTAAATAAACCAGGCTGACCAATTGGCCCGATCGGACATAGTCCTGGGCCCGTGATGTCGCTGGGTACAGCCCCCCCCAGGCAAACACCCCCAAGGTGATCCCCACAAACGCCCAAAATAGTCCCGGCAAGCCCAACCACATGCCCCAATCCAATTGTGGCGGCAAGGGAGAGTAAAACTGGTTCAGAAAAACGGCCCCCCCCCAGGAAATCGCCAGCGCTGCCACATCCCCCACCAACCAGGTCAATACCCTAACCCAGCGCCAGTAACGGAGGGGTTGAGGTAGTTTTTTTGTGGGCGCACGTAGGTCTTGGGACACTTTGAGGTCGATCGATGTGCGATCGGGTAGATTTGCCATGCCGCGATACAGCATCCTGAACCATCCGGGAAAATTGCGAAAGGAACCAAACAGGACATTGGCCCAGGTCATGAAACTGATCTGGTTAACAGACTATCTGGTTAGCAGACCTGCCTGAATGTACAGACTGACCTGGGTGCCCAACCTACTAAACTGGGTGCCAAATCTATCTCGCTGCCAGATTGGGTAGAAATCGTCCTAGGAAACACTTAAGAGTATTCCGCAGTTGGCTTGCAAAACGATCAGGGAAACTTGTGGCCCGGAACCTTAAAATTCTGCGAGGACAACGGGCAAACCCCAAGCTTCTTAGCTATCCTGTCGAATAGCTTGCAAATAGCTGTTGTGGGAAAAAGTGTGGGAAAAGCGAGTTCATGAGTACAGCACGAACGATCGAAATTTTGCCAGATTTAGCAGGGGTGGTCACCCGAACGCGGGATCTGATTGTGGAACGATTACAGACAGCGATCGCTGAAAGAGGAATTGCAACGATTGCCCTTTCCGGTGGCAGCACTCCAAAACCGTTATATGAACAACTGGCCCTGGAATCCTTACCGTGGGACAAAATCCATCTATTTTGGGGGGATGAACGCTATGTGCCCTACGACCATCCCGATAGCAATTATCTGATGGTCAAACAGGCTTGGATCGATCGGGTCTCTCTGCCTTCGGAAAACATTCATCCCATGCCTACCCAACTGTCGGATCCTGCTGATGCAGCGATTCAGCATGAAGCCGATTTACGAATTTTCTTCAAAACTCGGTTCGATAGCCCTCCGTCTGCGGAATGGCCTGCTTTGGATGTGATTCTATTGGGCATGGGAGATGATGCTCACACCGCCTCTTTATTCCCTGGAACGGCTGCTCTGCAGATTTACGATCGCTGGATTACCGTAGGGGAAAAGTCTGGCCAACCCCGACTGACCTTTACCATTCCCTTGATCAATGCCGCTCGAAGTGTGATTTTCATGCTGGCAGGGGCGAATAAACAAGCAGCATTGCAGCAAGTGTTTGCTCCGCAAGCAGATGATTTGATGTATCCCTCTCGGTTAATTCAACCCCAGGGAGAACTCTGGTGGGTGATGGATCAAGCGGCGGCGGGTGGATTGCCTGAAGGAATATCCCTTACTTGAGGGGATATTCTAGGAGCCGGAACATTGCTTGAATCCGACATGCTCTGGAATCAGGTCTATGGTTTGGCTTCCATGATCTCAAGTTTCAGTCCAATTTCGACAATTGCTCTATCAATTTTTCTGTAATTAGAGTCCTTCTGTCCTAGTTTGATCATGATTAGTTGTCCCAATTGCAACCACCAAAATCCCGCTGGGGCTGTGCAATGCGAGTCTTGCTTTACCCCTTTACCTGCTCTATCCTCTTGTCCCAACTGTGGTGCATCGATTCAATCGGATGCAAGCTTTTGTGGCCAGTGTGGATTTAATTTGCAGACGATCGCGGCAGCTAGTTCCGCCGCTGCCTCTGTGGCACCACCACCACCCCTAGATCCGGAAGCCCTCTCTGCTGCATTCCCCGATCTGATTCCACCGGATCCCATCATTATTCCAGACCCGATCGTGGCCGTTCCGCCGCCCCCTATTCCAGAAGCTCCTACTCCTGCAGCCAATCCTCCTGCAGCCAATCCTCCCGTTGAAGTTCGACCCACGCTCAACCTCTCCCAAGGTCGGGTGCCGGAGGGGCATACTCAGTTGCAGATGCAAACCGCTAAGTTGCTACATGTGCAAACTAATGTAGTTATTGAGTTGCCACAGAGTGTTCCCGTGGTTCATATTGGCAAGCCCAACGATCGGATTCCGCCGGATATTGATGTATCTGGATTTCCTAACTCTGAAATTGTTTCTCGGATCCATGCAGATATTCGAGTTGAAGGGGATGTCTACTTCGTGGAAGATGTGGGCAGTTCTAACGGAACCTACGTGAACAACTCTCCATTGCCTGTGGGGAGTCGGTATCGGCTTCGTCCGGGCGATCGAATTTCGTTGGGCAAAGGGGATAAGGTGACGTTTTTGTTTCAACTGGCTTAATTCCTCAATGTCCCAGGGCCGAGTTTGCCGGCTCTGGATTGCCTGATCTTGAGGCTATCGTTTTGAGGGGATGGAGGGTTTTTGGCTCACCTATTTGTTGCAACGGATTTTGATTAGGAAATTGACGAACTCTTCGGTTCGGAGAACAAACAGCTAGGTTAGGATGGGTTGGGCAAGTATGCTTTTTATGCAAACTATATAGTTAGTTCACTTTCGTTTACTAATATTTCATTCACAACCTATATTTGCGATTCTTTGAGTAATTTGGGTTTCAATGGGTCGATTATCGGGAATAATGCCTTCAGAAAGCAAAATTCGTGATATTTAATTTGATATTTGTTCTTCAGTCGTGTTTCGCTGACATAATCGTGTGATTACTTTGACTCTGCTGCATCCAGTGCAATCAACCCCAGTCCAAAGCTGGTCGTTTGAGCACGAGTCCATTATCCGGGTCGGTCGATCGACGGATAACCAGGTGATTTTGTATAGTGCAGTGGTTTCGCGCCACCATGTCGAGTTGCGCTGTGCCAATGGACAGTGGGAAATTGTCAGCCTGGGGGCCAATGGAACCTACGTTGATGGGAAGCGAGTGGTTCGGGTACCTGTGCAGCATGGCATGGTATTTCGTTTGGCACGATCGGGGCCGAATCTTCAGGTTCAAATCCTCCCTGCTGTTAAAAATGTTGTGACCCATCCGACAGGGGCGGATACGCGGGCGATCACACCGCCGCCACCCCCCCCACCCCTGCGCCCCATTTCGTCTCCGATCTCGGAGGATAAGTCTGTTCATCCGATGGAGCAAAGCGCTGCCGATCAGTTTACCCGGCTGGTTGATGACGACGAGGAGACGACTGCATCGCTGACGGAAGATGGGGATGCACCAGGTGAGGAAAAGTCTGATCATCAGGCTGTTAGTGATGAGCAACTATTTGACCTGACGACGGGACACCCCATCAAGGTATTGCAAACGATCGGTTCCTATCAAGTACTTAAGGAACTCGGTCGAGGCGATACTGGAATAACCTATTTGGCTTGGTGCAATGGCCAAACGGTTGTCCTAAAAACTTTGAATGCTGAATGGCTTGCTCATCCGGAAGCTCTGAAGCAGTTTGAGCAACAGTCGCAGGTTCTGCGAGGGCTCAATCATCCTGGAATTCCGCGAGAGTTGGACTATTTAACCTGCGATCGTCAACCCTATCGTGTGATGGAAATGGTCTATGGCCGAAGCCTTGCGGATCACGTGACTCAGCAAGGGCCATTGCCCACGGCAGAGGCAATTTCTTACAGTCTGGAAGTTTGTGATATCTTGGACTATCTACACCATCAGCCAGAGCCTGTAGTGCATGGTGATATTCAGCCCAAGCATTTAATCCAACGATCGGTGTTGCGATCGGGGCAATCCATCACGTTGATTGACTGGGGAACGGTGCGGCATTTAGGCTGGGAAACCGATCGTTATTTTAGTGGCATTGGCTATATGGCTCCCGATTTTCAGGAGCATCAGATGTCGCCGTTGAGTGATTTGTATGCGTTGGGAACAACCTTAGCCTTTTTGTTATCTGGCACCGATCCGAGTCAGTTCTATAGCCATGCAGAACAAGGGTATCGCTTCTATCCTGAACGGTTGTCAGGGCTCAGTGCGGAGATGGTCAATTTGCTGCGTAAGTTAACCGAGCCGAATCCTCACGATCGCTATCAGTCGGTTCGTGAGGTCGCTCAAGCACTGCGGCAAATTATTTAGGTTTCTCGTTACTAGGTTGCTAGGTTGCTCGTTGCACGTTATCAAGCTGCTGGGATAATACCAAATCAACTGGTGATTGCAACACATAACGATCCCCCTAAATCCCCCTTAAAAAGGGGGATTTTGAAAGAATTTGCCTGAATTCCCCCCTTTTTAAGGGGGGCTAGGGGGGATCGGATCTGTGGCATTAATTAATCAATTTGGTACAACAGTGGTGAGATTAGTGCAGATGGGTTGACCGACTCGGTCGATCGCTTGCCCTGAGGCCCACTCCTCGGTAGGGTATTGAGGTTGTATTTGCGATCGTCGGGTTGCGATCGAATGGGTTGCCGATGAAAATTGCCACTTGGAATGTGAATTCAATTCGCACACGTCTTGCCCATGCGACGCAGTGGTTAGAAACCAGTGGGGTTGATCTCCTCTGTGTGCAGGAAACCAAAGTGGTGGATGAGTCTTTTCCCCATGGGCCGTTTCAGGAGATGGGTTATCAAACCTACATTTACGGACAGAAAAGTTATAACGGTGTGGCCCTGATTGCCAAATCTCCGATTGAAGATGTGCGTTTGGGATTTTCTGGCGTATTATCGGCGGAGCTAGTGGGGGATTTGGACGATCAAAAACGGGTGATTAGTGCGGTGATTAACGGGGTGCGGGTTGTTAATCTCTATGTGCCCAATGGATCGGCGATCGGCAGTGAGAAATATGAATATAAGCTGCGTTGGTTAAAGCTGCTGAAACAGTATTTAGAAACTTTGTTGCAAACGGATTCCGACCTTTTAGTGTGTGGTGATTTCAATATTGCGCTCGAAGATATTGACATTCACGATCCTAAAAAGCGTGAGACCCATATTATGTCTTCGGATACGGAACGGGAGGCATTGCGATCGGTGCTATCGATCGGCCTTCAGGATGTGTTTCGCAAATTCACGCAGGAAGGCGGACACTTTAGTTGGTGGGATTATCGGGCGGCTTCCTTTCGGCGCAATGCGGGTTGGCGCATCGATCACCACTACGTTACAGCAGGGCTATACGATCGGGCGATCAGTTGCACGATCGATAAAGCTCCCCGTGAATTGGAGCAACCGAGCGATCACACTCCAGTGATTGTGGAGTTTTAAGGTGATTGTGGAGTTTCAAAAAAGGTGAAGCAGGGGCTTTTAGTGAAATAACAAAAGCCCTAACCCGATCGCAACTAACGCACCAATTAAAGTATTAATCACATTCACTAACTCATTTGTTAACCAAGAAAACTGCGTCTGCAAGGTTGCCCCAATCACGCTTTCCAGGTTCGTCGCCACAAATGCAGCTAGGACACAAATGGCAATGCCGATCGGGTACTGGTGGGGTACTAAACCTAAGCCCCAACCCACCAGGGCAATCACTAAAGAGGCCAAAATTCCCGCGATCGTGCCTTCGAGACTAACGGCTCCTTCGGTTCCCCGGGGGACAGGTTTTAGCGTAGTGATGAGGAATGTTCGTTTCCCGTAGGCTTTGCCAATTTCACTGGCACAGGTATCGGACAGCTTGGTGGCCATGCTTGCGGTATAGCCCAACAGCAGAAGCGGAGGCAACAAGGTCGCCCAAGCAGGTAACTGGCCGAATTGCATCAGTTCTCGGTAGTTCCAGACCTTCAGCATCCAAAAGGCGATCGCGCAGATTGTTGCTACTAAAGCTGAACCCCAAACGTTTTCTGGTCCCCGTGCGCCCGATCGTTTTTCCGCAATACCCGCTGCTTCTTTTTCTGCCATACCGATGCGGGTGACGGCGGATCCCAGCAGGAAATACACCATCATTAGCGTGTAGCCCTGCCAGCCTAAACAGCCGTAAAGTAATACGCCCAAGACCCAAGCGTGGATCGTGCCTTCCAGCGTGAGCAACTTTTTAGGGGATAGGTAGGCTGGGACAAGCAAAGCGAGGTTAATTGCGATGCCCGTCAGCCAAGGGTTGAGTAAAAAGTTAGGCATGGAACGGCAGACCCTCAACGCAGCGTACACAATAAACGTAGCGTACACAATACAGGTCGGCTACACAATATAAATCGACTACATGGGTCAGCTACACAATATATCAGCTACACAATATGAGTTGGCTATGTAATATCGGTCAGCGACGCAACCTTGTAGTCCTCATCTACTCATGCCCTTCTATTCACGCACGATGAATTTGATGATGATTAATTCTACAGCGATCCAATCCACCGTATTTCACGTTGCTTTTCCAGTCAGCAATATTCCTGATACCAAAGCCTTTTATGTCGATGGGCTGGGCTGTGGGTTGGGGCGGGAAAATCGCCATTGTGTGATTTTGAACTTGGGGGGGAATCAATTGGTTGCCCATGTGACCCAGGAACCCCTCCTGCCCCAAAAGGCCATCTATCCCCGCCACTTTGGCTTAATTTTTTCCAATGAAGCGGATTGGCAAGCATTACTCGATCGATCGCTTGCGCAGGGCTTAAAGTTCCGTGAGACCGCCAAGCGACGCTTTCCAGGACTGCCCCTGGAACATGTGACGTTTTTCCTAGAAGACCCCTTTTATAACGTATTGGAATTTAAATACTACGTTCACCCGGAAGCGATTTTTGGCAGTCAGAACTACGAGCAAATTGGCGATCGGGATGTGGTGTCGGGTTCAGTTTGAGGGTGAGTTTGCAGCGATCGCAGATCTTCCTGCAACGCTTGGCGGACCGCGGTGATCACCCGATCGTCGCTGACCATCCAGGCATGGACTAGGACAGGAATCGAGACATTGTGCGCGATCGGCAAAACGGAACTGTGGGCCGGGACAATCATGGCATCGAAGGGTGTCCAAATGGAGGTGAAATTGAGGTCTGCCAATTGCTGAAGCTGTTCATTTAGCCCATTGAGGAAGGCGCTATTGGGTCGCATTTGGATCGAACCGGGGCGTAGGCTGCCGTAGGCGATCAGGGTGCCTTGGTGGGGAGAGGCGATCGTCACAAACCGTTGTACCCGTGCTAAGCCGCCGAGCCGTTGCAGGTAGTAGCGACTGACAATGCCCCCCATGCTGAAGCCGACGAGATCGAAGGGGCGATCGGCGGGTAAGTTGGCCTCTACAAAGGTCTGCAACTGTTGCGCCAGGTCTTCGAGGGAGGCATCGCCATTGGCGGGAATTAAATCCAAACTGTAAACCGTCCAGCCCTGTTTTTGGAGGCTGGTAGTCATTTTGTTGAAAACGCTACAGGTATCCCACATGCCATGGACTAAGACAACGGGAGTGCGATCGGTGGGAGCGGGATGAGGCTCGATCGGGGGTTGTTCAGCGGGAAAGGGGGGCATGGGTGATTGGGGTGGCAGGGTTGACCGGGATGTGATTACAAAATGATTTCAGTTTAATTGTCCCGTTGTTGCCAGCGATCGCGGAGCCGTTGCAGACCAGTTTTGCAAGCGACATAGGCGGGAAGTTGATAATGCTCGACGAGGAGCCAAGCGGCGATCAGACAATGCAACCCAAAGGTGACATCCCCCCACAGCAGGGAGAACGATCTCCAAGTTAAGCCCTCCAAGGGCGGAAAAATGTAGGCACAGAGCCAGATCAGTTCAGCGGGGATCAGCAGGAAAAACAGACTCACAACCCAAATGAGGATGGTCACATCTGCGTTGCGTTGGGAGAGCGGTTGCCAGCGGTGACCCAACCAGCGCCAGCCCATGGGTTGCAAGCCTCCTTCTAGGCGGATGATCTGCTGTTCTAGGTTGGCAGTGAAGAGTTGCCGACAGAATTCGCAGGCAAAGGCATCCATCATGACCATCGATCGCAGTTGACCATGGCGGCAGACGGGGCAGAGATAGGAGTCTTCTAGGGTTAGGTGGCGGTGCTTGGGGGAAGCTCCAAGCGATCGGAAGGGCCAGAAGGAAGGGGGAAATCGCATCGACAGTCAGTTATCCCGTTAATCAATCATCCCGTTTCGGGTTGAGTTATTCAAATTCTATTGTGTCATCCTTTTAATGATTTTCTTCATATTCCAAAAGTAAAATAGCTCAGTGAGTGCCAACCAGATTGCGGGAAACACCTATGAAAATATATTGCGATTTAACAGCACGAATGAAATCGTTGTTCGGTTTTATCCATAGGAAAGAAGTTACTATAACAAACCTTTCAGATTTACAAGCAAACCCAATTAAACCCCTCTGTGATACCTGGCGTTGGCATCAAGAATTAGGAGGATGGCTAATTTCTCTAGTGTTTGACGAAGGCGATACTGCTGTCATGAATTGCTTTCAAGAATGGGACAAATCTCGGATGATTCAGGCTGTTCAGAGCTTCCATCAGCAATTTCCAGAGGCTCAAAACCTGATTAATCAATGGTTTGTGAGTCAACTTAAGAAGACTTTGAACAGTTTTGATCAATGGATGCGTGTTTGGAAGGTAGAGATCGTGGGGCAAAATTTGTCTTCGGGAAAGAGGGCTGTAAAACTTTGTTTGGAGTGGGATCCCAAACAACAGTATCAAGATTTCATGGCTAAGGTGTTGCAACAAGTTCAAACCTATTCGGGTGCCGTTTCAGTCATTACGATTTATACAGATATGTTGGTTTATACCAGAACTGAAGACTCTCCTCATCAAGTAGTGCATGGATGGATTAGAGGATATGCAAAATTCAGAATTTCACCGCTTGAAGAGTATAGAGTTTTGCATATCTATTGCACTTTATTTTGTCGAAATTCTCCCGAGTTAGAAGATAATCAAGAACTATTTCACCTGAATCAACCTATTTTATCTGAGTCTCTCAAAGCCTGGGAGCAGGAGTTTGGTGAAATCAATGCAGATGATGGATTATATGGGATGTATCGCCATGGCTTTCTGCCTTGGCCGGAAAATTTATGTGCAGATTAACCCAAGGAGCTGGAATTTTCCATGGAAAAAGATGTTTGTATTTGTCATAATGCCTGCGATCGGGATGTTGAAGAAAATGTACAGTGATTGTCATCAAAGATATATGCACTATTAAGATAATTGAGCTTGTTTAGTATGCTCGATCGGCTCAATGAAAGAGATGAATATTCCAAGAATAAAATGTTTAAGTAATTACTAACAAAGCTGTGAGGAAATAATGATAACAAACATTCTCAAATTACAAGCACGACTAAAATCATTATTTGGTTTGCTCCCAGAAAAAACAACAAGCATAAAAGACCTCTCCGATTTGCAAGCCCCACCCGCAGAACCGCTGCGTGACACTTGGCGCTTAGTGGTGCAGAAAACTCAGGGCAGTCTCATCATGAGAATCGGAGCACTTGGGCAAATTCAATATGCTCCTCTAAAACACGACGTTTACGCCGGGATGCACAGG